>JAUXJK010000002.1 GCA_030624785.1 Actinomycetes bacterium | reverse complement strand
GCGCGAAGCCACGCACGCCGGATGTCGCGACCGCGAAGATCACGAACGCCGTGATCATCGTGACGACGTTGGCGTCGAGGATGCTCGAGAAGCCGAGCTTGTAGCCGCGCTGAATGGCCGCGCGCACAGATTGCCCGGCGCGCACCTCTTCCTTGATGCGCTCGAAGATGACGATGTTCGAGTCGACGGCAACGCCGATCGTGAGCACGAGGCCAGCGAAGCCCGGCAGTGACAGCCGCACGCCGAACAGGAGAATCGCTCCGTAGAGCAAGGCGCCGTAGATCCCAAGCCCGGCGAGGGCAACAAGACCGAGGATCCGGTAGACGGCCAACAGGAAGATCGCGACGGCAATCAGGCCGAGAACGGCTGCAATCCAGGCCTCGCGGAGCGAGTCCTTACCGAGCGATGCCGAGATGTCGGTGCGATCGACCTGAACGAACTCGAGCGGAAGCGAACCCGACTGCAGAACAAGTGCGAGATCCTGTGCTTCTTGAAGGTCGTCAAGACCGGTAATAATCGCGCCATTGCCGCCCGGAATACCGTCTGGGTTCGTGCGGTAGTCGATGGTGGGGAACGAGCGGATCGAGCCGTCAAGCACAATCGCGAAACTCTGTAGCGCGAACTGCGGGTCGATCCCAAGTGAGTTCGCTCGAAACTGCCCGCGCTGCGCAAGCTCGCGGGTCACGTCGTGGAAACGATCTTCGCCCTCGCCGGTGAATCGCATCGTTACGACCGGACCAGAGTCTGCAATACCACCACCGTGACCGCCGCCACCGCCGAGGTCGGCCCGAGTGCCGCGTCTGCTCAGGTCTTCGCCGGTTAGTTCTGGGATCGGGCGCTCGAGGTCGTTCGGCTGGTACTGCATCAGGTAGTAGTTGGTGCCAGCACCGTTTCCGGGGCACCCGGTCGCTTCGCCGAGGGTGCAGCTGAGCACGATGCGATCTGACGGGACCTTGAGGACTACGGCTCCTGCTGGAAGCACGCCGCCCTCAAATCGTTCAATCAGTGCTTCCTCCGTCCGTGCAGGCCCGTCAATCAGCGTCTGTGACTCGTCGAAGGCGTAGAACTGACTCGCGCCCTTCTCGTCAGCCGACGCCTGTAGCCCGGAGATCAGCTGGAACAGATTCGGGCTCGCCACGATCTGCCCGTTCGCATCGATTGATGGCGGGACGGCGTCGCCTTGGAGATCGTAGAATTCAAGCTTCGCCGTTGATCCGATGATCTCGGAGGCACGCGTTGGGTCGAATACCTCCGCGAGCGAAACCGAGATCTGGTTGTCACCCTGCTTCCTGATCTCCGGCTCGGAGATGCCAAGACCGTCGATGCGCTCGCGAATGACCTCAACCGACGTGTCGAGGTCATCGTCCTGGATCTCTTCACCCGGTGCCGGCTCGCCTTGGAGCACGACCTCGATGCCGCCCGCCAGGTCTAGCCCGAGCCGCGGTTTAGGACCTTTGGATATGGCGAGTGCGCCGACGCCGGCCAGGGCGGCTGCGATAACGGCCAGGATGATGAGGTTACGACGCAAGGCTTTTAGGAGAGTACCGAAGGATTTCGCGAGTAGGTATCGGCCACTACAGACCTAAACACAAGCCCAACATCGCAGGTCGCGTCGCGTTCGAGAACCCGGGCGGGACACGCCCGCACAACTGACGTTTTTATGTGCGCGCGCGCTCGGCGAGTTCTGCAGTGGAGAGAGCAGCGTCGGGCTTGTCGCCGCTGCCGCCGTCGTACTTCGTTGTGCGGATTGGAGTGTCGTCATCTTCATCTTCGTCGTCGGCAGTTCGCTCGTCGGACTTGACCACGCTCCCGATGGCCTTGCGCGCGATCTCTATGTGAATGTCCTCGGCGATCTCAACGACGAGCTTTTCGTCCTCCACCTCGACGACATCGCAATAGATACCCCCGATCGTGACGATCTCGTCTCCCGGCTCGACCGAGTTGAGGGTCTCGGCCTGCTTCCGTTGGCGCGCGCGCTGCGGCCGAATCATCAGGAAGTACATCAATGCGAGAAGAACAAGAATTATGACGAAGAATGAGTTGCCCACTTGGGAACCTCCTGGTCGACCGGTCCGTCAGACAGACGCGCGAGGGTCGCGGCCTTGAACGCTGCGAATTCGCCTCGTCTGATCGCGCTACGCGCACTCGCGGCCAGGTCGAGTAGAAACGTGACGTTGTGTTCGGAAAGCAGCATAAGCGCCAGGGTCTCCTCCTGCATAACGAGATGTCGTAGGTAGCCGCGAGAGAACCGCTCGCACGCGGCGCACGAGCACTCCTCGTCCAGAGGCATTTCATCGCGCGCAAACCGTGCGTTGCGCATGTTCAATCGGCCGGTGCGCGTGAGTGCCGTGCCCGTTCGGCCCATGCGAGTCGGGAGAACGCTGTCGAACATGTCGATACCCCGATCGATCACCTCGAGCATGCCGACGGGATCCCCGATCCCCATGAAGTAGCGCGGCTTGTCGGGCGGCAGCATTGGAGCCGCCCATTCGACAGTGTCGAATAGCAAGCTCCGTTCCTCACCCACGCTTAGGCCCCCAAGGGCGTTGCCGTCGAACTCGAGCTCGACGATCTCTCCGATCGACCTTTTGCGAAGCTCGGGATCTGCACCACCCTGAGAGATTCCGAAAAGAAGTTGGCCATTGGCTCTCTGACTCGCTTGCTGACGGGCCGCCCACCGAGAGGTGACCGAGACCGCGCGTTCGAGATCAGCCCGCGTGCAGTCTGCAGGTGGGCAGACGTCGAGACACATGGCGATATCTGAGCCGAGACGTCGCTGCGTCTCGGCAACGCTCTCGGGAGTGAACGTCGCGCGATCGCCGTCGTAGACCGAGCGGAAGGACACGCCGTGACTGTCGAGTCCGAGGATGGTGTCCCGAAGAGAGAAGACTTGAAACCCTCCGGAGTCAGTCAGAATCGGGCCGTCCCATCCCATGAATTGATGGAGGCCTCCTAGCGATTCGATGACGTCGGCGCCGGGCCTGAAGTAGAGGTGATAGGTGTTGGCAAGAACGATGTCAGCGCCAGCGGCCCTCACCCGGTCGGGATGCAGAGCCTTGATCGACGCTTTCGTACCCACCGGCATGAACGCGGGCGTCGAGATCTCACCGTGGACTGTCGTGAGCGAGCCCGCGCGGGCTCGTCCGTCAACCGCTTCCAACGTGAATGTGTCTGCTCCCACTACCCACCAATCGTAGGCACATAGTTCAGCAGGCTCCCCTGCAGGACTGAACGCCTAGAGAATCAGCATGGCGTCACCGAACGAGTAGAAGCGGTATCGCGCGGCGATTGCAAGTCGATAGAGCTCGCGCGTTGCATCGACGCCTGCGAACGCCATGACGAGCGCGAGCAGCGTACTTCCCGGAAGATGAAAGTTCGTGACCAGAACGTCTACTGCACGAAATTCGTATCCGGGAGTGACCATCAACTCCGTCCTGCCCGAGAGACGATCTCTGGGATCGCCGCTGCCGCGAGCAACGGACTCGAGCGCGCGAACGCTGGTCGTTCCCACCGCAACGACGCGACTCGCCTGCTCAACCCGCGCCCACACCTGCTGCGGGATTTCGTAGAGCTCCCCGTGCATTCGGTGATCGCCCAGCGTCTCCGAGATCAGTGGCCGAAACGTATCGATACCCACATGAAGCGTTATGAAGGCGTGATCGAGCCGCTCAAGGAGCTCGGGTGTCAGATGGAGCCCGGCCGTGGGTGCTGCCGCTGAGCCCTCCTCACGCGCGAAAACGGTCTGGTATCGCTCCGCGTCACCAAGCGACTCGTGAATGTACGGCGGCAATGGAACCTCGCCGCGCAGCCCCTTTGGCACCTGTACGAGCCAACGCCCCTCACCAAGGCTCTCGACCAGTTCGACGTTGTTGCTCACCTTCGATTCGGGAACGGGCGTACCCGCTCGATTCGACGGTGAACCAGACCCAACGGCACTGAGCGTCTCGCCAGGCCGCAGACGCCGTGATGGGCGCGCGAGGCACTCCCATAGTTCGTCTCCCCGCTGCTCGACGAGGAGCACTTCGACAAGACCGCCACTCACACGCTGAAGCCGCAACCTGCCCGGGATTACTCGTGTGTCATTGAGAACGAGCAGGTCATCTGCAGCCAACTCGTGGGACAGATCAGAAAAGTGTCTATGGCGGATCGCTGCCGTCGAACGCTCGTACACGAGCAGACGACTAGCGTCGCGACGCGCCAAGGGAGTCTGCGCGATCAACTCGGGCGGAAGCTGGTAGTCGAGATCGCGCCGGCGCATCCGTCACGGCCGAACGGTACAGTGGCACCGTGGAAGTCGACGCAATCCAGAGAGCGCGAGCTCGCCTCACATCGCTGCGAAGCGGCGAAACGACCAAGTCGGAACTAACCGAGGTCGTCACGCGGGCGCGCGAGGAACTGGAAGAGCTCAGCAAGACGGCCGCCGAACTCAAGGTCACGGTGCCAGTTCAGGTGAGCGAAGGCATCCGTGAGGCCATCCATGCTGAGGTCGTTCCGGTTGCCCGTCACATCGCCGAGATCCGGGGACTTTCCGCGCAGGTAATCAAACGCGTCGAGGGCACCCAGTCGGCAATCGCAGCTGAACGAGAGGCCCGCATCGACGATCTCGACGTCATCGTCGACCTCCTGGTTTCGAACTGGCAAGGACTTGACACGCGACTCTCGCGCATCGAAGAGCGCCTCGAAGAGCGTGCGATGCCCGCGGCGGCAGATGTTGACACATCCAGTGCACCGGAACTCGACGACGCAGTGATCGATTCGGCGTTGGCCGAGCCGCAGGCGCCTGACGGCGAGCCAGCGCTCGGTGCGTTCACCGAGCAGCCGCCGTCGCAGACCTCTGCCGTCGGCTAGACCGCGCCGACCGGCGCTACGGCCCTGCGTTGGCGCACCACATCAGCGTGCGGCAGCCGTAACACGAAGTGCGACCCCCCAGGGGGTTCCGAGACGAGGCTGAGAGTCCCGCCGAGTGCTTGAGCAAGCTCATGGGCGATAGCGAGACCCAGTCCAGTACCACCCGCACCGGTCATTGAGAAGAACGGCCTGAATACGTCCGACCGGAGTTCTGCGGAGATCCCTGGGCCGGAATCCTCGACGCAGACCGTCACCGCGCCGGGCTCCCGCGACAGACGCACGCATACCGTCCCACCGTCCGGCGTCCATTGAAGCGCATTCGCGACAAGATTGGTCACGATCTGCAGGAGACGGTCGCCGTCGGTCGTCACCACGGCGTCATGTTCGATGATGCAGTCGAAGAGGATTTCCCGCCCGCGGGCCTGCTCTGCAAACGCCGCGTGGGCCTGCTCGACGAGCAGCGAGAGCTCGACCTCGTCGTTTCGAAGAGAGAAACGATCGGCCTCGAGCTTCGCAAGGTCGAGAACGTCACCGACGAGCCGCGCCAGGCGCTCCGCCTCGGTGCCGATCACCCCGAGCGACACCGAGCGAGCCTGTGCGTCTTCGGCGAGCCCTTCCTGCAAAGCATCAACATGGCCGCGAATGGCGGTAAGGGGGGTGCGCAGCTCATGCGAAACCGACATCAAGAAGTTGCGCTCTCGTTGTTCTGACGCGGCGAGACGTCGCGTCATCGACCCGAAGCTCGCCGCCAGCTCACCGATCTCGTTGTCCGAATGACCGGCAGGTAACTCTACGTCGTAGTTGCGACCCGCAACCTGCTTCGCGGCGCGTGAAAGCTTCAGCACCGGCATCGTGACGCGCAGCGACAGCCACCAACCGAGGATTCCAGCTGCCAGCAGGCCGCCGAGCAGGGCGGGAGAGATCCGTTTCAACAGGCCGAGGAAGCTCACGCTCAGTTGAGCCTTTGGTTTTGCCACGACCAAAGCGCCGAAGGTCTCGCCATCAAGCCGCAGCGGATGGCCGACTGCCAGAAACGTGCGCTCGACGTCGCCATCACTGAACTCAAACGTCTGCTTCTTGCCCGACTCGAGGAGCTCCCAGTCGATGAGTTCCGCGTCCATCGAGCGCAGACCAGACAGTTGTCCTGGGAAAATGGGAACGCCGACGTAGTAGAGCCGAGCTCCCATTGCACGTTCGAGTCTCGGCCCGGCGAAGCTTGGCGCACTCTGCCCCTGCTCGATGATCTGGCGCGCCTGTTCCGAATACAGCTGCGTAAGCCCTGCACCCTGCCGGCGAAGCTCGTTGAGAGTTCGATCCTTGGTGTAGTCCTGGAAGAGCCGGGTCGCGACGACAGCTGTCACAAGCCCTGCAACCATTACTGCGAGAAGAAACAGGGCAGGTAGGCGAAAACGCAGGGAGCGCATGTCAGGCCACCTCGACAACGTGAGCCAGGCGAAGCGAGGATCGGGTCTCGTTGAGGGCCTGAAACATCATGGCCAACTGGACACTATTGCAGCGAGGCCGGGACGCCGCCAGCTGCCTCAGCCCGTCAGGCTTGGGCTACCTTGGCTTCGGGACCGACCTTGTAGCCCACTCCCCAGACAGTTACGACCGGACAGCTGTCTCCGAGCTTCCGACGAAGCTGACGAACGTGCACGTCGACGGTGCGGGTATCGCCCGCGAAGGTGTATCCCCAGACGCGCTCGAGCAGCTGGTCCCGAGTCAGCACCAAGCCACGGTGGTCCAAGAGCTCCCAGAGCAGGTCGAACTCCTTGGGCGCGAGCTGCACCTCGACATCCGCAACAGTCACTTCGCGTCGCCCATGATCGACGTGAACATCGCCATGAGCAATGGTCGCCGACTCGAGCTCGCGCTCCGCGGGGACAGTACGACGCAAGATCGACTTGACGCGCGCAACCAACTCGCGCGGATTGAATGGTTTCGTCAAATAGTCGTCGGCGCCAACCTCGAGGCCGATGATCTTGTCGACATCGTCGTCACGGGCGGTCAGCATCAAGATCGGCACGTCAGAGCTCTTCCGCAATTCTCGGCAGACATCGATCCCATCGGCGTCTGGCAGATTGAGATCGAGCAAGACAATGGCCGGACTCTCGCTATCCGCACGAGCGAGAGCTTCCTCACCATTCCTGGCGACGATCACGCCAAACCCGGCCTTCTTTAGATACATCGCCACGAACGACGCGATATTCGACTCGTCTTCAACGACAAGGACGCGTTGACCGCTCGGTTGATCGGACATGGACTGCCTCCCCTCATACCTTCTATCCATGCTGAATCGGCACCTCAGTGGTGGAACTGTAGGCCGTCACAACACCTTTCTCCGAGGTACCGGAACTCTTGCCGTTCGACGATCCATCGCCCGCCGACCCGTTTCCGCCGCTGGACTCCGATTCCCCCGCCCCTCCTCCGACTGACGAGATCTTGGTGCGAGACGTCGTGCCGCCCGAGGCCGAGTCCTGCTTCGTAGCGTCCTGCTCAACGTCCCTTCCGAAGTCGAAACGCGTCCACCTCCGTGGCCAGGCGTCGTAGACCTGTCCCCCAACGGAGATCAGACTCGCCGGCACGACCTCATCGCGAGGCCGCGAGATTGCCTGTACACCTACTCGTCCTTCTCCAACCGCGCTGATTGACATCCCTTGCCCGCGGGCGCTGATGCGCCAGTTCCCGGCAGGAAGGAAGAAGAGGAGTCGTTTTCCGGAGTAGATCGTGTACCCGCGCGATTTGCGCGTATCGATCTTCGGGAGGATCGGCTTTGTTCTCTTGCACACGCGCCGCATGACAAACGTGCCGTTCTTTCGTTTCACCCGCTTGCGCACGCAGACTCGCTTGGCCTGACCCTTGAGCGTCACGCGACCGTCGAGCACCCTGAGCACTGCTGTGCCTTCGAGTTGAACGCTGACTCGGCCCGATCCGTCGCAGAGTGCCAACGAATGTGGCAGGCCATTGGGCTCACATCCCGTGCCGAGCTCCCGCGCCTGAGCTTGAGAAGAACGAGGCGAAGCGTGAGCCATCGGTCCGAAAACCAGCGTTACAACCGTCGCGAACATGACCGCAGCGATGGGGAGAACCCGGGTGAGAACGATCCGCTCAGTCATGAGGTAGTCACACTATCCAGCCCGCGGGTGTGGCCAGGGTGTGCGACCTGTAAAGAATTCGTGAGCGGCGAGGGCTGAGATTACGCGACGAGGCGGACCGTTCCACGCAGCCCGACTGCATTCTCACGACCACCCGGTCTGGCAGCCGGCAGCCAGCCGTGCTCGCGCGCGTCGCGCTCGCAGAGAGCGCACACCGTCCGTTGGCGTTCGACATCGGGGGGCGCGTACCAAAACCGGAAACGCTCGCCGGTGAGAAGATGTCGCTGACAATTGGCGCAGGCAGCCAACTCAGCACCGACCCTAGTCTTGACATCGGACGCCGCGAGAGCTCAGCTGCCAGCTTCCGAACCCGGTAGCGCTAGCGCGTCTCGTACTCGAAGAATCCTCGGCCGCTCTTGCGACCGAGATGCCCCGCGTCGATCATGCGTCGCAGTCGTGGCGGCGGCGCAAACCGCGTTTCTCGATATGCGTTCCAGAGCGCATCGGATGCGTGCACCTGAACGTCGATTCCGATCAGGTCGATCAGCGCGAGCGGGCCAATGGGCCAGTTCGTTCCAAGTGTCATGGCCGCATCGATCGAGGCTGGGTCTGCGGTTCCCTCGTCGAGCGCCCGGACCGCGTCATTCAGCAGTGGGATCAAGATGCGGTTGACGATGAAACCAGGCGTATCGCCGCAGTGGACGGGTGTCTTTCCCATCTCTTCGACTAGTCGCTGCGCCCTTTCGATGGCCACGTCCGAGGCGAGGTCAGTCCGCACGATCTCAACCAGCGGGAGAACCTGCGCCGGATTAAAGAAGTGCAACCCGACAACTCGCTCAGGGTGAGCGGAAGCTCCCGCGATCGCCGTAACAGACAGGGCTGAGGTGTTCGTAGCGATGAGACAGTCTGCGTCGATTGCTTCATCGAACTGAGCGATGAGGCGAGCCTTTACATCGAGATCCTCCGTCACTGCCTCCAGAACTGCGTGACAGTCGGCGAAGTCAGCCAGAGAGGTGGTCGGAAGCAGCCGTGCGAGCGCGTCGTCGCGCTCCTGAGCCGTAGCCTTGCCTCTCTTGACGGCCTTTCCGAGGCTGGCTTCAATCGACGCCTGACCACCATGAAGCAAGGACTCGCTCGGCTCGTACGCGCGAACGTTGAACCCGGCTCTCAAGCAGACCTCGGCGATGCCCGCTCCCATCGTGCCGAGCCCGGCAACACCAACGGTCTTCTCTGAAGGCGAAACAGCCACGCGCGGCAGTCTAGCGCCGCGTGCTCGGTGGGCAGACAATCCAGTTCTGAGTGGTAGAATTAGGTGCTCAATGGTGCACCGTCTCAAGACCCTCTTCGGGCGCGGTACAGGCGAGGAGTCGTCCTCGCTAGAGCCCGAATCTCCACCCAACCCAGCCGAGGGTATGACGGCGCTCGCCAGCGTCACGGCGCAGCCTCGCCCCGGAGATATCGGCCGATTTCGCCGTGAGCGCCGCCGCCTGCTGAAGGTGCGCGAGCGCTCGATTCGCGATCTAGGCGGCCTCGCGCTCGAAATGGTCAAACGCAACGAGTTCAAGCCGGATCTACTCAAGAGGCGCGCCAGGGACATACTTGGCCTTGAAGCAACCGCACACGATGTGGAAGACGCACTCGCCGCAGCCGAGAACTCGATTCCGTCGCCGAGCATTGGCGCTAGCGCTACAAGCCGATGCGCCTGCGGTGCATCCAACGGGTTCGCGGCGGCATTCTGCGCAGACTGCGGACGCTCCCTCGGATCGCCGACAGACGCAGCGCATCGGTGCACTCACTGCTCTGCGGCGCTTCCCGGCGATGCTCGGTTTTGCCCGACCTGCGGCACCAACGCGGAAGCCGCGCGAGAGAGCACAACCGGCGCAGGCTGGTGACCGACGCAACGACGCCGAGTGGGGGCCAGCCACTCTGCCTGACCTGCGGCGAGCCGCACGAGTTTGACCAGCAGTACTGCCTCGAGTGCGGAGCCAGACTTCCGGCAGCACCCTCGCCGCGCGAAGAGACACCGATCTGGGCCTGGGCAGCCGTCGTCACCCTGGCGCTGGTCGCGATCGTGTCTGGAATCGTCGTTGCGCTGCTCGCATCGAGCGATGACGCAGACGCATCGCGGGTCGCGCTCGTCGCACAGGTGACAACCGTACAACCGGCTGCAACAGAGGCGCCGGAACCGACCCCCGCGCCCGAGCCGCCCGTGACTGTCCCGATCGAAGGCCCAGACGCCGCCCCGCCAGATTCGACCGGGCCAGACGCAGCGCCAGGCGAAGGCGATCCCGACCTGGAGCAGCAACCTCCCGTAAGCGGCGAAGATCTCCTGCCGGGCGTTGAAGAGCCACCGGACTCGTTCTCGGATCCGCTCGGTCTCGGACCGCCCCAGCCACCAGGGCAGCTTGATCCGTCAGAGCTTGCGCCGCCTTCGAGCCCGCCCACTCCGCCGACGCCGAGCGGCGCTGCCGTCGACTGGCCTAGCTCAACCGACGGATTCACGGTCATCCTCTCGTCCGTCCCGGAAAGCCTTGGGAGATCGCGGGCTGATTCACGCGCCGCTCGAGCGCGTTCAGAGGGCCTCGACGAAGTCGGAGTGCTCCGCTCCTCGGACTACGACAGCCTCAGGCAGGGCTACTGGGTGACATTCTCCGGAGTTCACGACACTCTGAGTGCCGCGCGAGCCGAGCTGGCTGGCGCCCGGGCCGCTGGGTTTCCCACCGCCTACACGCGCCGCATCGCGGACTAGCGACCACGCAACCCGGGCTCGTTGTGAGTTGCTGAAGCGCCGGCAGCAAGGTTAATCCCTACTTAACGAGCGTTTGCAGGCAGTTAATGCCCCAGCGGCAACAATGGGCGTCATGAACGAAGGAACGCTCAACGCCATGTACCAGTACTCGAGAGCGATCTACCGCTCGGTGAAAGACCTGGTCGATCCATACGTCGACCGCGACACGCACGTGACATATCGACTCGCGGTACTCGACGCATGCGAAGAGACCTTGCAACGGCTTGCCAGTGATCGACGCTACTTCGCACGACCGGAACGAGCGCTGTTCCAGGACATTCGGCAGTACTTTCCAATTGCCCAGCAAGCGCGAGTGTGCGCCACGATCGAGGAAGGCGTTCACGCGGCCCTGGCGTTTATCGACCATCAGATCGCCAACGGTCGTTTCGAGCTTGGGTCGAGTCGGTGCCGGGCGACGACGCGCAAGGGCATGCCCTGTCAGCGAACGCCGCTGCCAGAGCACGACTACTGCCCATCGCATCGACACCTCGAACCGACGCCACTTCCGGCCTAGCACGCTCAACACGGGCTGTCCGACGCGCCCGAAGGCGCGACACAGCGCTCGAAGGCCAGGTTGGAACGCACCCGGACTGCACTGAAACCTCTAGAGTGCTCACGCGGTGAGTGGCTATTTCGCATGATGCTGACAAGCTGATCAGGCAGCTTTCGCTCGTGGCCTTTCTGATGGCCGAGCGGCGAGCGCTGACAGCCCGAGAGGTCAAGTCCTGCGTCGAGGGCTACGCCGACATGTCCGACGAAGCTTTCGCGCGCCGTTTCTACTCCGACCGCACGGAACTGACTTCTCTCGGCGTACCCCTCGAATCTCAGCGAGACGAGTTCACCGGCGAGGAGCTCTACACGCTGCGTTCAGAGCAGTACTTTCTTCCCGCCATCGAACTCTCCGACGATGAGCTTGCGGCACTTCAGACGTGCCTCTACCTGCTCGAGGGCCAGTTCGCGTACTCCGAACCGCTTCGCCTCGCGCTGCAGAACCTTGCCCTTGGACGACCAGCTCTGCCGGCCGTTCCCAGCGCCAGCGCCGTCAGCGTCAACGTACTCGGCACCGACTACTCACCAGAAATGCCGGGTCGCCTATCGAAGTTTGAGGCAGCAATCTCCAAGCAGCGGACTGTCCGATTCACCTACTGGTCGATCGGGCGAGATGAACTGTCTGAACGCGTCGTGAATCCATACGCGCTGTTCTCTGATGGCGGCTCCTGGTACCTCGTCGGGGAGGATCTGGACCGTGAGGCCGAACGAATGTTTCGGGTATCACGCATCCGCGGAGACATTCGATTCGCGACACGACGTGAGCGCGACTTTCGCACTCCCCAGGACTACGACACCTCAGCGCTACGGGGACGTCCTCCCTGGCAGATCGGCGAGCCAGCAGGCGAAGCACGGATTGCCGTGAGTGCAGACACCGCGTGGTGGGTCGACCGAGCCTATGCAGAGCGCGGGACAGTCGACGACGGAGTGTTCACCACAAGCTATTCCGATCTGGGGCAGCTGGCGGGCTGGATCTTGCGCCAGGATGGACGAGCACGTCCGCTCGCTCCGCCCGAGCTTGTCGAGAGAGTCGCTGAGGGTATTCAACGAGTCATTGCGGTACACGAGCGACCGCCTCCGAGAGTCGCGAAAGTTGTCGAGCGAGTCGAGCAAACCGAGGACATGCCCATTCGTCATGCAGGCCCGCTGGTTCCTGAGCGGTTCGCCGTCCTCCAAGCGCTCCTCGCCTACCTACTCGCTGCGTGTGGTGAAACCGACGACGCTGTACTCGCACTCGACGACGTGATGGAGCGCTTCGGCGTCGACCAAGAAACGCTCGAGGAGCAGCTTCAACTGCTCAACTTGATCAATTTCGGCGGCGGCTGCTACGCCGTGATCGCCAAGGTCGACGGCGACAAGATTCGAGTCGAGAAGGAGCTTTTCGGCGACGTTTTCCGAGGCTCGCCGAGACTCACGCCGCTCGAAGCCCGCGCTATTCGCCTGGCCCTTGAGTTCGTCGGTCCGATGATCGCCGCCGAAGCAGCGACACCGCTCGAGCGTGTTCGGCGCAAGCTGGAGGAGACATTCGGTCAGTTCGACCTCGAGGAGCCCCCGCCTCTGCCCCGGGCAACCACCCACGAGGAGGAACTGATTCGTGCCTTGACGCAAGGCATCGCCAACCGCAAGCTTGTCGAAATCACATATCTGTCACCCAACGATGCTGATCTGACAACTCGTACTGTCGAGCCCTACTCGCTCGAACGGCGCCTTCCGCACTGGTACGTGCACACCTGGGATCGCACGCGTACGGCTGAGCGGAGTTTTCGCCTCGATCGCATGCAAGTCGCCACGCTTCTCGATGAGTCCTATGAGCCCCGCGAGGAGTTCGACCCGATGGCGCTCAAGGAAGCTCGGAGTGTCACGGTCTGGTATTCGCCGGCCATCGCACGATGGCGGCTCGAGCGACTGTCAGCGTCGCAGCTCATCGATGGAGCCGCGCTGGAGAATATCGCGAGCGGTTCAACGAGTTGGCTTGCTGGCGAAATCTTCGCCGCTCAGGGCGACGGAGTCGTCGTCCAACCCGCAGACCTGCGGGTTGAGATCGCAGAGCGGGCACGCGCACTTCAGAAAAAACTCAAACTGAAGGGTTCGAAACGCGCGAAGACATCGTCGCGAAGCAAAGGCAAGGCGAAGGCCAAGCCCAAGGGCGCAACGAAGGCCAAGAGGGGCGCGTCTGGTGAAGCGAAAGCCAAGGGCGAGCCGAAGCAGCAGGACGAGGCACCTACGAAGAAGGCTCCCGCCTCGCGGTAACCGCACGCCGCACCAGCAGCGCAAAGTCGACGTCTCCTACTCCAGCCTCTCCAGCGCCCAGAGCGCGTGCTCGGCCACTAGCTCGTCATCCCCTACGGCCAGCGCCTCGATCGCCGGCTTGAGTTCATGCTCACGCCCGGCACCGGCGGCAACCACTGCGTTGCGCCTCAGAAAGCGCGGGTCGTTGCGCGGGAAGTAGAGCCGCTCGTACTGCGTGCGCAGAACGTCGTCACGCTCGGTGAGCCAGGCCAGAAGGTCAATGTGGGTCTCGACACCATCGTCCGGTTGCTCGCCGTTCGCGCGTTTCTCGGCGGCGCGATTCCATGGGCACACGTCCTGGCAGATGTCGCATCCGTATGCCTGCCCGGCGAACTCATCGCGGTATTCCTCCGGAATGGCCTTGCGCGACTGCGTCCAATAGGACAGACATCGGTTCGCATCGAGAACACCCAATTCATCGAGCGCATCGGTTGGGCAGGCGTCGACACATAGACTGCAGTCGCCACAGTCGAGTTCAAGCGGCGCGGTCGGTTCGATCTCGACATCTGTGACGAGCGCTCCTAGCACCACCCATGACCCATGCTCGGGCGTGATGATCAAGGTGTTCTTGCCATAGAAGCCGAGTCCCGCACGGGCGGCAGCCTCACGATCAACGTGATCGTTCTCGTCCACGACCACACGAGATTGCCCGCCGATTCGCCGCCCCAGCTCCTCAAGTGCAGCGCGTAGCCGGCTGTAGGCATCGGTCCAGGTGTATCGCGGAAGTGCCGCCTGTCCTCGAGAAAGCGGCGCGCCCTCGATGTAGTAGCCGAGCGCGCCCGCGACCACCGTGCGAGCGCCCGGCAAGAGCAGCTCGGGGTGGCATGAGACTTCCGGCCTCGCCATCGTGAAACTCATGTCGGCGAACAGGCCGCGATCACGCCGTTCAACGATCTCCGCCTCTGTCCTCTCGTATGGCCCGACAGGAGCAGCGCCTACCGCGTCAAGACCGAGGGATATCGCGAGTCGTTGGAGCTCGTGCGCATCCACCCGGCCAACGTACCAGCGCTAGAGTGCTTTGTCTTGGGCGCCGTAGCTGTCGATTCTCGACTCGAACATGGGAGATCGAGCAGACTTCGCTGGCGTTCTCGAGCTGGTAGCCGCCGGATCGTTGCGATCTACCGTCGACACGGCATTTCCGCTGGCCAACGCGGCCGACGCAGATCGACGGCTAGTGAGCGGCGATCATTTCGGAAAGGTCGTCTTCTCCATCGGCTGAGCGTCGGGACCGAGGCCACCTGCATATCGGAGCGTCAGCTTCTCAAGGTAGGCGGGTGAACCCCAACGAGCGGCGGAAGCTGATGACACGCTCCACGGCATCGTCCAGCCTCCCGTTGCGCGCGAGCGGCGTCAGCGCATCGATGACGGCGCGCGCATCGCCTGCCTCTTGCACGAGAATGAGATCCGCGCCGGCCCGTGCCGCCATGCGCGCCCACCTGCGTGGATTTGGACCTAGTGCGGAAAGCGAATCTGTGATCGCAACTCCAGTAAAGCCCTGGCGGCGCAGCAACTCGTACGTGTGGCGCTCCAACGACCCACGCCGCCTGCCCAACGACGGGTAGATAGCGTGACTCACCATGACGCACGGCACGCCCGCCATGACGGCCGCGCGAAAGGCCCGAACCTCGCTGCCCCGCACCACACCGAAGACCCGAGCGACATCCGTCGACTCCGGTGTCGACCCGAGGCCTGGAAAGTGCTTGGCACACGGCGCAGTTCCGCCCGCGAGCAAGCCCTTCGCGAATGAGATTCCCAGGCCTGGTCGTCGAAAGTGGCGAGACCCGAGAGGCCCGTCACGCGAATCAAGTACGGGCGCAAGGTCTACATCGACGCCGACACCTGCGAGCGCTCGTCCGGTCGCCTGTCCAGCGCGAAACGCAGCCCTGTTGCGGCGATAGCTCGAAGCTGGTGCGAACGGTGGCAACCTTCGGAAGCGCTTGACCACACCACCTTCCTGATCGACGAACAACAGCGCGCTGTTCGGGACATCCAGGTGTCGAGTGGTAGCGAACACGATTGCGCCTCCCACTCCTGGAGGGGCGGGAAGGCCGGACACTACAACGAGCGCGGCCTTGTCTTCGGCGCTCATTCGCGCCAGATCGACGCTCACGGGCACGGGCCGGAACGGAGCGCCTGCATGCGCGACGGACGACCCAAGAAACAGGATGAGACACGCCGCCAGCCCGAACGTGAGCCCCGCCGTAGCGGGTCGCGCCGGCTCTAGTAGCCGAAGCCGAGAATGAACTTCGCGTCGTCCGACATCTTCTCCGGACTCCACGGTGGGTCCCATGTAAGATCGGTCTCGACGTCGGCGACGCCATCGACAGCCTTGACGGCTTCTACGATTCGCTGCTGGATGAGAGGCCCGGCTGGACAGCCCATCGAGGTCAGCGAGTAGATGACCTTCACGTTGGCCTCGTCTACCTCTGCTTCGTAGAACAACCCGAGCTCGACGATATCCATGCCGAGTTCGGGATCCTCGACCCCGCGAAGGGCCTCTATCACTTGTTCCTGGGTTGGCATGAGTCAAAGGATACCCGCGACCGGGTCAACCGAGGAGCCGCACCTCTTCACGACGATCCCGGTCGTGGAAATGAATGCCGTCGATAAATCGCACCCGATTGCAGCGAGTGCACATGACGACGGAGTGCGTTCGTGCGCTATCGCCGAGGTAGCGGACGCCACGCAGCAAGTCACCGTTGGATATTCCGGTCGCGGCTGCGATTGCACTCTTGGGCGCGAGATCAGGCGTCAGAAAAACTCGCTCGGTGTCGATGATCCCCGATTCGCGCGCCGCCTCGATCTCAGTCCTGCTTGTGGGCCACAGCTGTGCCTGAACCTCGCCGCCGAGACACATCAGAGCCGCGGAAGCGATGATCGCCTGACGCGATCCGCCGATTCCAACCGCAATGTGGTCGTTGGTGCCGCGAATGGCAGCGTTGATTGTCGACGTAACGTCACCGTCCTGGATGAGCTTGATGCGTGCTCCGGCATCCCGAAGCTCCTCCAGCAGATCATGGTGCCGCGGGCGATCGAGAACGATGGCTGTTATGTCATTCGGCTTGCGGCCAAACGCCTCTGCGACCGCCGCAACATTGTCGCCGATCGGCTTGCGTAGATCGATGCGACCCTTCCCCACTGGCCCTACCGCCATCTTCCGCATGTACATGTCAGGCAATGCCGGGACGGTATCGGGCTCACCTGCGACGATCATCGACATCGCTCCTGTCCCGCCCCGAGCAACGACTTCGGCACCCTCGAGAGCGTCGATGGCGAGATCGACTCGCAAACCGCCCTGCCCGACGCGAAGATCCGTGACCTCCACACCGTCCTCATCCTCCGGGCCACCGATTACGACCCTCGCGTCGATCGGCAACTCGTCGAGAGCACCGTGCATCGCGACCGTTGCAGAATCACGCGCGCCGTGCTCATCGCCGCGACCCAGCCAGCGACCGGCCGCGATCGCAGCGCACTCGGTGGCAGCCACATACGACTGGCACAGGCAGGATCGCTTCGTCGTCTCCTCTCCCATACGCCTTTGTTCGGGGTGTCTACCCGGAGTCATGCCACGCCCCGGGAGCATGACAGAAACCCCATAGAGCATCCGGGGCCCTGAGTATCGTCGGCGGACGTGTCATCGAATGAGCCCGCTTTCCATGCGTACCGTGGAAGCGAGCCACCCAAGTTTGCGCATCCGATCGAGCTCGAGTACGCACGCATGCTCGACCAGCAGGGTGTCGCCTGGGAATATGAACCGCGGACGTTCGTTCTCGAACGCGACAACGGTGGCCGCGTGGCCGAGGCAATGACACCTGATTTCTACCTGCCCGACGTAGACCTCTACGTCGAGGTGACTGTCATGAGGCAACCGCTCGTGACAAGGAAGAATCGCAAGTTGCGAAAGCTCCGGCTTCGTTACCCCGGAGTTCAGGTCGAGCTCTTGTATCGTCGTGATCTCGAACGGCTCGGAGAACATCACGGCTTCAGCGTTTCAGCCGCCTGACGGCGCGTTCACTCCGGACTCTTCAACTTGAGTCGGTCGACGCCGACGTCCTCGACACGTCGGCTGCCCGCGCAGCCGGAGCCGATCAACTAGAGGTAGCCGAGCGGATCGACCGCTGAACCGTTGATCCGAACCTCGAAATGTAGATGGGCGCCCGTCGAATTTCCCGTCGACCCCACCTCGCCAAGCGACTCGCCCTGCGCGACGCTCTGACCCACGGTCGCGTAGATCTGTTGTTGATGAGCGTAGGCCGTTGCCAGGCCGTTGCCATGGTCGACCACCACAAGGTTGCCGTAACCACCGAGCCAACCGGAATAGACGACGGTGCCGGCCGCGACAGCACGTATCGGCGTTCCAAACCCAACGCCGATATCGATCCCGGCGTGTAGACGCCCCCATCGCAAACCAAAGCCACTCGTGAGAGGCCCATTGACAGGCCAGACGAAGCCGCTTGCCGGACGAACTCCGCTGCCAATCGAGGCTGGTGCTGCTACGCGCCGTTGAGCCGCAGCGATCTCCCTCTCGAGTCGATCGCTCGCATCGGCGAGCTCTCGGATGTCATCGTGCGCGGCATCCTGCGTGTTCCGAGCGGTCGCAAGCAACACCGATTTGTCGTCACGCGCCGAGATCACATCGCGCTCGCGCGCGATGACAGTATCGCGTGCCTGACGTTGAGCTTCAGTCTGGCTCGCGAGCAGCGCTGTGGAGCGCGAGACAGCGCGGCGTGTTCGTCGGGTCCGCGTACGCGCCTTACGAGTCTCGGCCTTGCTCTCCCGGACGCCCGCGAGAATCTCATCGTCCCGCGCAACAAGATCCCGGAGATACTCGAACTGATCGATCAAGGAACTCAGCGAGTTGATGTCGAGCAGAATCGTGGTCGCCAGGTCGACGCTGCCCGATTTGTAGAGCTCGACGACGCGCTCCTCGAGAAGACGGCGGGCCAGCGAAGCCTGCTCGGTTTGCAGCTCGAGAAGCTCGGTCTCGGCGTCGAGCCTGACCCGCAGGTTCTCCAGTCGTTCACGCTCACCGACGAGTTCGGCTTCGAGGGAGCTCAGCTCCCCTTCCTCCGTGACGAGTTGCTCACTGAGAACATCTATTTGTTCGTTCGCAGCGGAAATGTCAGTCGACAGCACCACGGCTCGATCCTTAGCAGCCGAAACCGTGCCGCGCAGCTCGCCGATCCTGGCGTCCACGGCCTCCTTGCGCTCTTGTAGAGAGCCACCGCCACCAGCAGAAGGAGCAAGGAAGCCCACAGCGAGTGCCGCCGTGCCGAGGCCGGCCACGCAAAGCGTCGCGAGTTTCTTGCTCGTTAGCATCTGGACGATCTTTCGTCGGAAGACCTGGCGTCCCTTCCGGCCGCGACCCCTCGCGGCAAGATCACATTGTCCCACAAGCAGCCGACTAGCGCGCCGATACGACCACGGCCGACGCTGTCGGCGCCAGAGACGCTCTAGTCCTCGCCAGGCTCCACAGGAGCGGTTGACCCGCTCGCGGGCTCGTGCTCCATCGCTTCAGAAGGAGGGGAACCGGCCTCGATCGCACCGCGATCCGCCTCTCCGCGCGCCGCGTCGATGGCTGCGATCGCCCGTGCCGCTTCGCCTCGGAGTTGACTGACAAGTGTGCGGTAGTCGGCGTCAGAGACCTTGCCTTCTCGATGGTCGACCTCCAGCTCCTGAAGCGCCGTGATGGCTCGATCTCGTGCTTCAAGTAGCTCGAGGCGGTGCCGCTGAATGGCGTCGAGTTGGTCGAGCGTGTCGTCGGCGTCGTGGCTACGAAGGAACGGCCGGGCGACGATCAGGATGCAGACAAATCCGAGGAGGGCCGCCAGAGCGATTGCAGCGATACCCATGGAGAGCCTTGCGCCCCGCTAGCGCGTCGTCGGCGCGACTGAGCCCTCGGCAAGCGGATCCGTCCCGCCCCTGAACGCAGCCAGCGCCTCGAGCCGCTCGGCGATTCGTCGTTGCTCCCGAGCGTCAGGCCACAACGTAATGAGAGATCCGAGGACGAAAATGATTCCGGCGAGCCAGATCAGATTGACCAGCGGATTGACGATCACCTGCACAAAGACGGTTCCGTCGGGATCGAATCGATCGGCGATGACAAACAGGTCCTCGCCCCGGAGCCAGTCGGTGCGCAGGCCAATCTCGTTTGATGTTTGATCCTCGGCGAAGTAGCGGTTGCGACCAGCGGAGATTGTGCCGGCCTCGTTCCCATCGCGACTTACAGCAAACGTGGCACGCACCTCGGTTGCATTCTGCGTATGGCCTTGCTCGACTCCCTGGTACGTCAGCGTGTAGCCCTTGACCGCTACGGCCTCGCCTGGTGACAGCTGAACGAGCTTTGAGGACGAGAACGCTCCAACCCCAGCAGCTCCGATCAGGAGCAGCATGATGCTCGCGTGCACGACGTAGCCGCCATAGCGTCGGCGATTGCGCGCAACAAGCCCGGTGAAGGCACCAGGCCAACTGCCGCCCTTGCTGTGTCGCGCTCTGGTGCCCCGCGCGAACTCCAGGATGATCGCCGAAAGCACGAACGCGCTGAAGGTGTACCCGACCAGAGCGGGCACACTCGACGCCGCACCGCCGAGGGCAAGCAGCACCCCTGCGACGATGGCTACGCCAACCGGGGCCACCACCTGACGTCGGAGAGAACGCCACGACGATCTCCTCCATGCGATCAACGGAGCAATGCCCATGAGCAGGACAATCGGCAGCCCGAAGATAATCGCGAAGAAGTCGTAGTAGGGCGCGCCCACCGTAACCGCTACGCCACGTATGGCCTCCGAGACCAGTGGCCAGGCCACTCCCCAGAGCACGGTCAACGCAAGCGCAACGAGGAAAAGATTGTTGTAGAGAAAGGCTGCCTCACGCGAAAGCATCGACTCCAGCTTCGCCCGCGCGCGAAGCTGTGGTAGTCGGCTAATGATGAGAAGCGACGAACCGATGGTCACGACGGCAATGAAGCCGAGAAACCAGCTCCCGATCGAAGATTCCGCAAAGCTATGGATCGAGTTGAGCACGCCGCTTCGCGTCAAGAACGTGCCGAAGAGCGCGAGCGAGAAGGTTAGCGAGATCAAGATGACGTTCCAGACCCGAAGCATGTTTTTCTTTTCCTGAATCATCACTGAGTGCAGGAATGCAGTCGCGACTAACCATGGCATCAACGCCGCGTTCTCAACGGGATCCCACGCGTACCAGCCCCCCCAGCCCACCTCTTCGTAGGCCCACTTCGCGCCAAGTAGGATGCCGAAGCCGAGGCTCGTCCACGCGAAGAGCGTCCAGCGGCGTGTGGCAATGATCCAACGTTCGTCAACGTGCCTCGAAACGAGAGCAGCCATCGCGAAGACGAAGGGCACTGTAAGACCGACGTAGCCCAGATACAAGAGGGGTGGATGGGCGGCCATGTAGACGTTCTGGAGGCTCGGGTTCAAACCCAGGCCGTCAGGTGGTATCGCCTGTGTTGCGAACGGTGTCGAGACGAAGACGAGAACGATCGCGAAGAACGCTGCGATCGCCGCAAAGATTGGCGTCGCCCACGGCAAGACGTTGGTCACCAGCCTGCGATTGAGAGCGATCGCTGCAGCTGCCGTGATCGTGAGCACGAGCATCCAAAGCAGCAGTGATCCTTCCTGCCCACCCCACAGCGACGAGACTCGGTAGATCAGCGGTAGGTCGCGACTTGTATGTTCCCAGACGTAGCGAAGCGAAAAGTCAGTAAAGGCGAGCGCTAGGAAAAGAACAGCCGCGGCGACAGCCGTCGCAGCCGCCGCAGCAATGAGCGCGCTCTGAGCCGACTCGAGCAGGCGCCGACGCCCTTTCCAGGCCGCGTAACTTCCAACGACCATGGCGTAGACGAGCAGAACGAGTGCAAGTGCAAGTGCAGCGCGGCCGAGGCCAGGCACTACGACTCAGGGTGCGCTTCGTCTTCGACGGGCGCGTACTTCGACGGGCACTTCGTGACCATGGAGTCTTCTATGCCGACAAACTCCCCTTGCACGAGGTCGCCCTCGAGTGTGCCGGGCCCGGTCATCGTGCCCTCAAGGAAGACGTGCCGGCCGACCTTGAAGAGGTCGGGAACCCGTCCCTTGTACACGATCTCTACGGTGGTATCACCGTCGAAATCCTTCAGGAAGAAGTGCATTCCCTCGGCCCGTGAGTCACCGCTGACTTCACCCACGACTATGCCCGCGAGCGTAACCTGCTGCGCGATGTTGTCGTTGAGCTGGCTCGGCCTAATCGAGGGTGTTGCGCCGCCCGCGAAGCTCGTGTAGAGCAGAAACACCGCGAGAACCACGGCCACTGAGAGCGCGATGACGAGGCGTACCGGAAGGCGTCGCTCGGCCACGGCACCGATTGTAGCCCGAGCGTCAGGCAAGAGGTAACGGAACTGTCAGCGCTCGGTCGCGGCGAGCGGCACGCGACCAGGTATCCGATACCCATGCTCTTCACACAGCGATCCTGGACTCTCTTCTGTCAGCGCCTCGCAATAGCCCTTGCCGTAGGCCGCTCGAAGAAATGCCGCAACGACATCCAGGGACCACTCGTCGACCTCTGAAGCTTCCTGCCACAGATCTGTCAGTCGAAGGTCGATGTCGAGCTCGAGGAGCTCGATTCGAGAGGGACGCCGTGACATGTGTGCTGAAGGTAGCGTTGCCAGCGGACAGCATCGGCGCAGCCTGATCTAGCCTGATCTAGGGTGGCGCCGTGGGACGCACTCGCGTTGGACTGGCACGGGTGCCAGATCGAGATGATCCGCGCGCCGCAGTCGAATCACTCGTCAACGACGGCTACGACGCGCTTGAGCTCGACCTCGCGGGCGGCTTCTGGATGGGCAAGGAGTTCGCAGGCGAGTTGGGGCCACTCGCACGGGAGCACGACGTGAGGCTTTCCGTGCACGCCCCGATTGCAGCCTTCCTCGGGCACCTCGAACGAGGAGCGAAGCACAAGCGCGCTACCGGGATGCTCGATCATGCGAGCGGCCTCGCGATGCTCGCCGAGGCCCAGCTGGTGGTATTTCATCCTGGCTTTCTTCTCGAACGCGAACGAGAAGTCGCGCTCGAGTCGGTCATCGAACAGCTCGCAGAGTTGCGCGAGCGTCTCGCTGGCAAGGGTCGTACAGTCGCTTTCGGCGTCGAGGTCATGGGCCGGGTACGCGACTTCGGCAGCGTGCAGGACGTTCTGGCTATCGCGCGCGCTCTCTCCTGGGTGCAGCCCGTCATCGACTTTGCGCATCTCCACGCCGTCAGCGACGGAGCCTTCCTCGACGCCGAGGACTTCAGAGCCGTGCTCGAGCGAGTCGACGCCGTGCTCGAATCGGCCGACGTGTTTCACATTCACTTCTCAGATATCGCCTTCGCAAACCGCAACGAAACGAAGCATCTGTCCTACGGTGAGGGAACATTGCGCGCCGAACCGCTGGCCGAAGCGCTACGGGCCTTCGACCGTGATGCGACCGTGATCAGCGAGTCGCCGGACACCATGAGCCACCAGCGGATCCGAGACGTGCTGCGCTCTCCCTAGAGACCCGGGCCAGCTCTAGTATCTCGTTACGATGCGCCTGGGAAAGAAGACACCGCAACCGACCGAAGCTGACCTCGCGGCTCAGGCCTCCAAGCGGCGTCAGGCTGGTATGGCCTTTCAGCGACTAACCGCGACGATCGGAATCGTCGGCATCGGCACCGCGATCGGCGCGATCCTGGGCGCCGTCGACGTCTCCCAATGGGTCACGGGTCTCGTCGTATCCCTTGCCTGCGTCGTGCTCGCCGGTGTTCTGTGGACGGTCAAGCTCTAGCTTTTTAAGACCTCTGCCTACGAAACGACGCGGAACGGACTGTCGGTGCCCTCGGCGAGTTCCAGGACCCGCTCGTCGCCACCATTGCGGCCACCCTCGCCCAACCGTTTGTCGATCTCAGTAGCAAGCTCTCCGCTCGCTGCAAGTTCCTCGACGATGTCAGCGCCGCCGACGAGCTCACCCTTGACGAAGACCTGCGGGATAGTGGGCCAGCCGTAGAGAGCGGTCAGATCCTGCCTGATCTGTGGGTCCGGGAGGACGTCGACGGTCACCGCACTCGCCCCGACTGATCGGAGTGCATCGAGTGCGCGACCGGAGTTGCCGCACGCCAGAAACTGAGGCGTTCCCTTGATGAAGACGACGATGGGCTCACCCTCGACCGTTTCCCGGATCCGCTCCTGTAGCTCGCTCATGCTGCTCCTCTCGTGCTGATACGCAACTCGTGAATAGTACCGTCTTCAAGAGCCTCAGCCAGCGCTGTGTTTACGGCTCGATGCTGCTCGAGGAGAGGCATGCCGTGGAACTGCTTGTCGACCACGAGGACGTGGAAATGATCTCCGGTTCCTGTGCGATCAATGATGTCGCATTCCTCGGCCTCCGGAAACGCGGCCTTCAGAAGATCTCGTAGTCGCTCGGCGCTCATGACCTGCGCACATGATGCCTGGTCACGCCGAGGTTGCGCTGTCCGTTAGCGAGAACGATCGCTACGAGACGATGAGGCCGTCGCCGAAGGAGGCATCTTCATCGGGCGCTTGCGCGGGGGCGGAACGTGCTTTGACGCTATCGAGCGATGAGGTAAGAGCGGCACTCTTTCCTTCTCTGCTTCGCTTGAACTCCTCCGTGAGAATCGCTTCGACGATCCGGGCAGACGCGAATCCGTCGCCATACGGGTTCGCGGCCCGTGACATCTCGGAGTAGGCGTCATCGTCAACGAGCAGCGTTCGTGCCGCGGCGACGATGTCGCTGGCGCGGGTACCGACAAGCTTGGCCGTTCCTGCCTCGACACCCTCGGTTCGTTCGGTTACGTCGCGCATAACGAGCACGGGTTTCCCGAGCGCGGGGGCCTCTTCCTGAATTCCTCCGGAGTCGGTCAGCACAATGTGCGCTCGCTCGAGCGTGCGAGCAAGATCCGGGTAGCTCATGGGATCGACAAGTCGCACCCGGGCGCTGTCGCCCAACTCGGCGTGGACGGTGTCGCTAACTGCAGGGTTCGGATGCACCGGAATCACAACACGGACGTCGTCATGGGTGTCCGCAAGCGCACGAACGGCGCGACAGATGCGTCGTAGCGGGTCACCAAAGCTCTCGCGGCGATGGGCGGTCACCAGAATGAGCCGCGTCGCTTCGTCGAGATCGTCGAGAAAAGCTGGGGGGCTCGTGGATGACTCGATCACCTGGTAGAGCGCATCGATTACAGGATTGCCGGTGACCAAGATCGACCCCGGATCGATGCCTTCGCGGTGAAGATTGGCCTGCGCCGTGTCAGTTGGAGCGAAATGAAGATCCGCCAGGGCGCCGACAACTCGTCGGTTGACCTCTTCCGGGAACGGTTCGCGCGGAGTGTGCGAGCGAAGCCCCGCTTCCACGTGGCCGACGCGCGAACCCGCATAGAACGCCGCGAGACCGCCGACGGCGGCTGTTGTCGTATTTCCCTGGACGAGCACCCAGTCGGGCTGCTCCTCTTGCAACACGGGCTCAAGCCGATCAAGGATCGCGGCAGCGACGGCCGTTGGTGATTGACCTGGGCGCATGACGTCGAGGTCATAGTCGGGCCGAACGTCGAAGACCTCGAGAACCTCGTCCAACATCTCGCGATGTTGGCCGGTCACACACACCCGGCTCTTCAGACCGCGCCGCTCCAGCTCGCGCACAACCGGCGCCATCTTGATGGCTTCAGGTCGTGTTCCGAACACGGAAAGCACGCGCACAGCCGCAGCAGAGGATCGCAACATCTTCGCGAATCCTGCGACGAAACCAACGCGGCGACTACTCCTCGTTCGGGTAGGCCTCCGCCCCAATAGGGGTAGCGCATCCAGTCGACGGTGTCTGGCTCCAAGTAGAGCTCTACGGGTCGCGTGACCGAGTCTAGGTTCAGACCGATCGGCCATCCAGCTAGACGACGGCGCGGCCGCAGTGAGCGATTGGCGCGCCAAACACCCATGCAAAGCGAGCGAGCCATGTGGTTTCTTTGATCGATCGCTTCACGCGGCAGTCGCGGCCAAGCGACACGAGAACACCTGGCAGAGAGAGAATCGGCCCGCGGGTTGCGCGGGGCGGCCTGATTCCTGCAACCTCGTGTGGGGAAGCTGCGAGTTGTGTCGCCTCCATTCGGAGGTCTTCCCACTCAGGCAGTCTGCGGCCCGCCGAGCTCTTCAACCCGATCGCGAAGCTCGTCCGCTGTGAAAAAGAGCAATACCGGTGTTTGGCCCGCTTGCGCACTAGCACGAAGCGCTTCGAGCACGTCGAGCCCGCTGCGCTTGGGCGTCATCCAATCGAGCACGCAGACTGCTGGCTCTCTGTCGATCGCCTGCTGTAACGCCTCGTCACCGTCAGCAGCCGTGACGACGTCGAAACCCGTCCGCTCGAGCAGATGGGTCGCGAACGTTCGAATATCACGATCGTCGTCTGCGACCAGCGCGAGAGGAGAACCTTTTCGTCCCACCTGCACCGCTTCGACGTCGGCTGCGTCGAGTGTCCCGGGTTGGCTGTCAGATGTGGTCGTCTCTTCTTGGGTCGGATTCGAAATGAGAGGGCTGTCGTCGATCGTTCCATCGGACGACTTGAACTCTGGCGGCGGGGCCAGGATGAGATCCAACTCGAACCTCTTCGACGACGGCGCCGCGACGGTGCTGCGTGGGGCTTCGGCGCCAGATTTGCTCACGCCGGCGAGCGTCGTAGTCGAAGCACGTGATGAGCAGGCACCTCGGCCGACGCGGCGTGGAAGGGCGAAATGCCTCGACTTTCTCTCACGCCACAGACCGAGTAGCCAGAGCACCCCCACCGCGGCGAGCAACCATAGAACGATGCGTTTCATCTTCATGCTCCTTTCACCATCACTTCTAGTCTCCGACTAGCTGCGTCGTCGCTCTCCCATTCAGGTACGCCGAACCTCGACGCATCGCTTCCGGCCGCCGGAAGTGTGTCGCGAAACGTCGAGCCAACTCGTCCGAATCATCGTTTCGCAGAACACGCGAAAACCGACCGCGCGCACACAGCATGGGGGTCGTTTTTAGCCACCAAGAGGCTTATCGGCTCAAATCATGGCTGCCTAGAGGCGCGCCTGCCTCAGCGGCTCCCGCCGCGACGGAGCCAACCTAGAAGAACCGTGGAGTGTCTAGGATCGAGATCCGAAGTCCGTGACAACAATTGTCACATTCAACCCGCCGAACACTCCGGGCGCCGAACGGATGCGGATCGCGGCTACGCCAACGTGACGCCAGTCCCGAGCGAGCATGTTCCGGTTGTGGCCTGGGCTGTTTCGCCAGAGCGCGATTGCACGTTTCGCATTGAGGGTGCCAGAAGCCCACACAAGATTCTCCCCCACGCTCCACGCGCGAAATCCCTTCGTCGGGTAGTAGCGTTTTACCCGGGTGTCGAAACTCTCGCCGTTGGCAGACTCGTGTTCGAAGAAACCCCTCGCCGCCATCGCCTTCCCGTGCACGACGGCCGCGCGGCGGAGCTGCTTCTGCGCCTTGAGTGCCCTGCGCCGCTTCTTTCCCCTGTACTGATTGAGCTGGCGCAGCACCTGCCGCTCGAGCCCCTTGAGCCTCACAGGCTTTGCTTCCGCCAATGCGGCGGTTGTCACGGCAGCGACAACGCGGTGATTTGTGAGGGCGCTATCTCCCGAGGCAGCCAGGCTCGCGGTGCTCCAGCACAGAGCCGCCAGCGACACCGCAAACGTGGCAGTGAACTTTCGTGCGAGCCGGAACCGGCGTGGGCCGTCACAGATCGAATCTGATGAGCGCTGCAGGCTGCTCCTCGTCACAACGACAGTGTGCCCGCACCGTGTTTCGACTTCGTAAAGATCCGACGCCGGTGCACGCTAACTCGGAAGCACCTTGCCCGGGTTCATGATGCCCGCCGGATCGAGAGCGTCTTTGATGGAGCGCATCAGGGCAATACCGGCGGGACCGTGCTCGAGCTCCAGGATCGCGATTTTCCCGTAGCCCACACCGTGTTCGCCGGTGCATGTGCCCTCACGCTCGAGCGCGTCACGCAGCATGCGCTCGTTTACCTCTTGCGCGAGGGCCAACTCGTCCGGGTCGTCCGGGTCGATGAGAAACACCACGTGGAAGTTGCCATCCCCAACGTGGCCCACGATCGTTGCCGTCAGACCGGTCTCGACGATGTCGGCTCGAACGGCTCGGATCGACGCTGCAAGCTGAGAGATCGGTACGCACACATCAGTCGCCAGCCCCTTCGAACCTGGTCGCATCGCAAGCGCTGCGTACCACGCCATGTGGCGGGCTTCCCAGAGGCGCGTCCGCTTCTCCTGGTCTGTAGACCACACGAAATCGTCGGCGCCCAACTCGGCCGCGATCTCGCCTACTTCTCGAGCCTGTTCCTCAACGCTAGCTGCGGAGCCGTGGAACTCGAAGAAGATCGTCGGCTTGACGGCGCAGGAAAGATTGGAAAGCTCGTTGATCGCAGCCATCTGGACCTCATCCATTAGCTCCATCCGTGCAACGGGAATGCCGAACTGCACCACCTGCATAGCGCACTCGACCGCAGCTTCGACGGTAGGGAACGCGCTGACGGCGGCTGCCATTGCGTCGGGGATCCCATGAACTCGCAGTGTCGCTTCCGTAATGATTCCGAGCGTTCCCTCCGAGCCAACGAAGAGTCGAGTCATGTCATAGCCGGCGGCCGACTTGCGAGCACGCGAGGCGGTGCGAACGACCTCTCCCGTGGCCGTCACAACCGTGAGGGAGATCACGTTTTCGCGCATCCCGCCATAGCGCACGGTGGTCGTTCCCGTGGCGCTCGTGGACACCATTCCGCCGATCGTGGCGTCGGCGCCGGGATCAACCGGGAAGAACAGGCCATCGCGTGCCAGTCGATCCTCGAGCTGTTTACGCGTAATTCCTGCTTCGACCGTGACGTCGAGATCGCCGACGTTGACCGCGAGCACGCGGTTCATCCGCGTGAGATCAATAGACACGCCGCCATAAAGCGCGGCAAGGTGCCCTTCGAGAGAGGTTCCAGCGCCGTGTGGCACGATCGGCGCTCCGTGCGCCGCGCAGCACTCGACGATCTTCACCACGTCATCAGTCGAGTTCGGGAAAACGACGATGTCTGGAGGCGCAACCGGGTGGTACGTCTCGCCTCCCCCGTGTTGTTCCCTCAGCGCGTCACTCGTAGCCACAGCATCCGGCCCGAGCGCATCACATAACTCGGTGACGAGCTGTTCGATGGTGCTCGAGTTCAGCGCGAGCTCAACGTTCATCGCGACATACGATAGTGCGGCTCAACGGGTCCTCGCGCTCACGAACATCGTGAAACGCGTTCGTACCCTGCTTCATTGCGTCGGCGATTGTTATCGATGTGCCCGCCAACGTCGAGACCGTTCTTTGCTAGCTAGAGAGTCGCTGGGGACGCAGCCGCGAGCAGTTCGCCTGCCAGCGCGCACGCCTCCTTGATCTCCGCAAACTCTCGCTCGACGCGCGGAATATCGAGGATGATGTGGCGAACACCGTTGCGCACCATGCCGGCGATGAGCGTTGCGGTCGCTTCCCGGCTACCGATGAAGTAGGGGCAGTCGGCCTTGAAGTTGCGAAACGGCTCGAGCCAAAACCCCTCTCGCGCACCCTCCTCGAGCTTCGCGGCCATCATCATGCGCTGCTTCCACACCGAGTCTGTGTTGCCCATTGAGAACGCTTGCATGCGCTGACCAGACTTGTCCGCAGGGAAAAGGTGCTCGGCAACCTCCCACGCTTCGTCACCATCCTCGCGCGTGACGATGCCCAGATGAATTCCGGAGGCTCCTGGCTTGATGCCTTCGTCGAGCTCGGAAGAGAGCATCTGCATGTGGACAGCATCGATCGCTCGTGCGGTCTC
>JAUXJK010000326.1 GCA_030624785.1 Actinomycetes bacterium | reverse complement strand
GTGCAACACGGGACGGGTAGCCTGACTGCGTGAGTCCAGAGTCCGGTCAGGCAGCGCTCTCCGACGTTTTCGGCCCTGGCGGATCGCTCTCGCAGACGCTCGCCGACTTCGAGAGTCGACCTGAGCAGCTCGAGTTGGCGGAGAGCGTCGCGGCTGCAATATCGGATCGCACGCCGCTCCTTGCCGAAGCAGGAACGGGAACGGGAAAGACGCTCGCATACCTCGTGCCGGCACTGGCGAGCGGGGCGCGTGTCGTCGTTGCGACCGCCACGAAGGCCCTCCAGAGCCAACTTGCTGAGAAGGATGTGCCTCTTGCCGCGCAGGCCCTGGGACGTAGCGTCAGCGTCGCCATCTTGAAGGGGCGGGACAACTATGTGTGCCGTCGGCTCGAAGCCGGATTCGACGGGCTAGGCGAGCACTCTCTCACCCTGTTCGCGGATGAGGATCTCGCGCAGCTCGACACGCTTCGCGCGTGGGCTCGGGGCAGCGCAACTGGTGATCGTTCGGAGCTTGACTTCGAGCCACGACCCTCTGCCTGGGCCGAGATCGCGGTCGGCTCAGACCGATGTATGGGCCCGCGCTGTGCGTACGCCGCGAGTTGCTACGCGGAGATCGCGCGCGATGAGGCGGCGGAGGCTGATCTGATCGTGACGAATCACGCACTGCTGCTCGCAGACGTGGTCGTGCGCTCCGAAAGCGACGAGGCGCGCGTGTTGCCCGAGCACGACATCCTGATCGTCGATGAGGCTCATCGGCTCGAAGACGCCGCCGCAAGCTGGCTGGGCGGCCGATTCTCGCTGCGCGGCATTCGACGTCTCGCCCGTGATATCGAGCGGACACATGTTGAGGTGGCTCGCCCCCCGCCCCGCGCGCTGCTCGATCAGATCGAGCGTGCGGCGGGTGATCTGCTCGCGACGCTCGCGCCGAGCGAGGGCAGGCGCCGCCTCAGCGAGCTCGATGTCGAACGCGGAAGTGACCAGGGTGCGCGCGTATCTGAGCTCTTCGAACAACTTGGTGGCGCCCTGAAGGGCGTGAATGACGAGCTTGATGGTCTCTCACGGCGCGCCTACGCGAGCGCAGACGACGTCACGGCGTGCCTTGCACAGAACGAGTCGGGCACCGTTGCGTGGGCCGAGGCCGGTCAGCTGCAGTGGGCGCGTGTCGACGTATCCCAGGCGCTGCGTGAGACGTTGTGGGAGGAGGGCCCCACGCCCGTTCTCGTGTCGGCGACACTCGACCACGAGCTGGTTGCGATGCGGCTTGGGCTTGGACGCGCCTCGTTCCTCCAGGTGCCATCCCCGTTCGACTTCGAGTCCCAAGCTCTCGTGTATATCGCCGAAGACATGCCGGCCCCGAACAGTGCCGCCTACATCGAACGACTCGTGGCTGAGGTGGGTGCTCTCTGTCGTGCTTCACGCGGGCGCGCGCTCGTTCTGACCACGTCCCATCGGGTGCTCAACGAGCTGTCGAAGAGCCTTGCAGAGGAGCTCCCATATCCAGTGCGAGCGCAGGGGCAGGCTCCGCGGGAACGCCTCCTCGCCCAGTTTCGCACCGACGTGGAATCTGTCCTCGTTGCGACGCAGACGTTCTGGGAAGGAGTCGACGTGCCGGGTGAGGCGCTGTCGCTCGTTGTCATCGAGAAGTTGCCGTTTCAGGTACCTGATGATCCGCTTGTCGCGGCCCCCTGTGAGCGGATTCGGCTTGAGGGCGGCGATCCGTTCTCCGACTACCAGGTTCCGACCGCGATTCTCGCGCTCAGGCAGGGGTTTGGGCGCCTGATTCGCTCGCGATCCGATCGCGGAGTTGTCGCTCTGCTCGATGCTCGTCTTCGGACACGCCCGTACGGACGGCGATTTCTGGAAGCCTTGCCTCCCGCGCCGACCGTTTCATCGATCTCGGAGGTCGATGCGTTTCTGGCAGCAGCGCCGGCTAGCCAGTAGCGACTTCGACTGTAGATAGCGCCCGCGCGCGCCGATGGTAGTCTCAGAAACGATGGCCAAGCGCAAGAAATCACGCACCCCGGCACCCCCGTCTCAAGGTCGAGGCGGCCGCAAAGCACCCATTCCCGGGCACTCGCCGCAGGCCAAGACATCAGGGTCTTCCAGCAAGGGCCGTACAAGCCCACTCAGCAACCTTGGCCCGCGGCAGCTGCGATTCCTGCTGGCCGGCGGCGTTGGGTTGATCGTGATCGTTGTAGTGGTCATAGCCGTCGCTGCAGGTGGCGGCGGCGGAGGATCGAGTCCCATGCCGGTCGCCGAGCTGACAGCTGCCGGCTGCACGCCGTTTGCCGGTGTTCCGCCGACTGCTTGGGACCACGTTCCCGAGGATCAGATACCGGCCGATTATGTATTCGGCACGTTCCCGCGCACGGCGGACATTCACGATCCGACGCTTGTGATCTGGAATCGCTACACCGATCCGGTCAGCCAGATGATGCTGGGTCACAATCTCGAGCACGGCGGCATCTACGTTCAGTATGGAGACGGCGTTTCGCCCGAGTCCGTGCAACAGATTGCCGACTGGTGGGCGGGCGATCCGAACGCGATCGTCATCGCACCGTTCCCAGAGTTGGAGCCCGATGTCATTGCACTCGGCGCTTGGTGGACGCCGGATCAGGACAACGGCGCTGCGAGCGATCGTGTCTATGAGTCTTCGCTCGGCCAGCTCGCGTACTGCAACGCGTTCGACGAGACGGCCTTCTCGGCCTTCAGAGACGCGTTCCGCGGCCTGGGCCCGGAGCCATTCCCGGTCAACCTGCTCGAACCGGGCACGTAGGCCCGTGCCGAAGTTACGCGACTTGCGAAACCGACCCGAGTCTCGGGCCGGTCATGTTCGGTCGTAGCGCCTCCTAACCGGAACTACGACCTGCGCGCCGGGGTGGCGAAACTGGTAGACGCGGGGGACTTAAAATCCTCTGGGGCCGATGGCCCCGTCCGAGTTCAAGTCTCGGCCCCGGCACTGGATTTACTGGACTTTTCCATGATTCTTGTGGGCCTCGTCATTGCTCGACATTGGCGTGAATGACGCTTTTGCTAACGGAATGCAAACATGCGCATGAGCCATGTGGCTGGCGCGAGCCGTCCGCTCGCGCGAATCCGAGTAACTCGAGCCAGAACCCGAAG
>JAUXJK010000128.1 GCA_030624785.1 Actinomycetes bacterium | reverse complement strand
TTGAGCTGGCGCGTCGGTCCAACGGGCCAGCACATCGAGCTCGGGATCTCGGAGATGAACCTGTTCCTCGCTCTCGGTCAGCTCGGCATGACCGGCAAGTACCAGGGTCAGCCGCTGATCCCGATCGGCACGCTGTATGACCCGTTCGTGGTCAGAGGTCTCGAAGGCATGCTCTACGGCACGTATTCGGGTTCGAAGTTCATCGTGCTCGGGACGCCATCTGGCGTTTCCCTCTCACGTGAGGGTGGTGCTCACCAGTCGACGATCACACCGAGCATCGGCATGGAGCTGCCGGGGGTTGTTTACGCCGAGCCCACCTACGCGCGCGAGCTTGAATGGATCCTGCTGGATCACCTACGCACCATGCAGGAACCCGACGGCGAGTCGCTCTATCTCCGTCTGACGACGAAGCCCGTAGCTCAGGCTCCATTCGGGCAGCTCATTGAGCAGCGTGGCGAGGATGCGCTCCGCGCTGACGTTCTCGCTGGCGCTTACTGGCTGCGCGAGCCCAGTGCGGCGCCCGACTCCGTGATCCTCGTGACCTGCGGCGCGCTGGTGCCCGAGGTACTCGAGGCGGCCGATCAGCTTGCCGCCGAGGAGGGCGTTCACGCTGGTGTGCTCTGTCTCAGCTCGCCGGACATCGTCTACCGCAACTGGCGCGCCAGTCGTCTCACACATCTCTCGGATATCAATGCTCGGCGTCAACCCTCTCATCTTGAGACGCTTGTGCCTCCAACGCTCCGATCTGTCCCGATCGTCACGGTGATCGACGGCGCGTCCCACGCGCTCAGCTGGCTCGGCGGCGCTCTCGGTATGCGGAGCGTTCCGCTGGGTGTCGACACCTACGGGCAGGTAGGTGATCTGGCCTCGGTCTACGATGCGTACGACCTCTCGCCCGCGGCCGTGACCACGGCCGCGTTGATCGCACTCGAGCACTAGGCACGGCTCGCGCGGACGCTAGCGAGGGCCAGACAGGTTGCTGCCTTAGGCCGCGACGCTGCGTTGCCTGCTGCGCACGGTCACGGCTGCGACGGGGAAGAACACGACCAGAGCTAGCCCTGCCGCCACCACGTAGATGACGAACGGCAAGGCGTAGCCGTCTGTCACTCCGACCAACCACCCGCCGAGAAATGTCGACACGATCGCTCCGCACATGGCGGCCGATGTTGCGATTCCCGTAGCCGCCGCTGTGGCCTCCGGTTTCACGACCATCGCAGGCAGCGCGAAGAGGGGAATCAGACCTCCAGCGACTCCGAAGGCAGCGACGATAGCCATCAGTGTTGCCAGGCCGAAGGAGATCTGGTCGACTGCTGCGAGGACCACGAGGGTGACCGTCATTCCGAACCCGACGCCCGCCACCGCCAGCGGGCGCCCCGTGCGGTCGGATGCCCCGCCGGCGATCACGGTGGCCGGCATACCGACGGCGACCGAGATTCCCAGAGCGAATGAGATCTGACTCGCCGAGAAGCCGGCGACCTCGTCGAAGAACGGCGGGATCCACGTGTAGACGCCGAACGCAACGAACATCGCAACGAACAGCGCTGCACACACCCGCAGGAAAGCGGGTTCGGTGACGAACTCGCGTATCGGTACGCCCTCTTCAGGTCGGAATTCGGGGGGTCGAGATGCCCGCGCGCTCACCGGACGAGCCATCACGTAGAACAGCGCGGCGCCTGCCAGAATGACGATGCCGAATACCGCAAACGGCCAGCGCCAGCCATAAGCGTCCTCAAGAAGAGGCGTGACGAAAAACGCGACCGTGATGCCAGCAGAGAGCCCCGACAGGTAGACGCCGATGCCCGTACTGAGCTGGCGTTGCGGCAGGAGCCTTGCGACGAAGGCAATGCCCGGCGCGTAGATCAGGCCGGTCGCGACACCGACGATGGCACGAGAGAAGAGGAAGACCGCGTAGTTGTCGCTCACCGCAAAGAGCAATGTCGCGGCGCCGGCCAGAACAACGCCGGTGCCCATGACTCGCACTGCGCCGAAGCGGTCGGCGAGCTGTCCGCAGACGAGGCTGATGACCGCGTAACCGGCGAGGTAGACGCTCATGAGCGTGCCGGCCTGGGAGTGGGAGAGGCCGAGATCGTCGACGAACACTGTGATCAGCGGCGGCACGATGAACACGGCGATGTACGTAAGACCGACCGCGAGAAAGGCCGCGATGAACGCGACCACTGCCTTCCGATCGAGGCGCGTCGAGGGGGCCGCGACCATCTCCACATGAGAACAGGTCGCAGGTGCGCGTGCTCCCGTAAGATCGCTGCATGACACTAAAGATCGCGCTGTTACCGGGAGACGGCGTCGGGACCGAGGTAGTCGCCGAAGCACGGAAGGTTGTCGACGCGACCGGACTCGACGTCGCCTGGACAGATCTCGACTGGGGCGCCGAGCGGTGGCACCGGACGGGCTCGATGATGCAGGACGACTGGGAGGCCCTTCTCCGCGATCACGACGCGTGCATTCTCGGCGCGTGCGGCCACCCAAGCGTTGCTGATCACATCTCACTCTGGGAGATGATCCTGCCGATTCGCCAACGCCTCGATCTATGGGCGAACCTGCGGCCCGTGCGCCTCCTCCCGGGTGTTCCGACCCCACTTGCCGGCCGCACCGCTGAGCACATCGACATGTTGTTCGTGCGCGAGAACTCGGAGGGTGAGTACGCGGGCGTCGGTGGCCGGGTCCACCGGGGTCATCCCGGCGAGGTTGGGATCGAGACCAGCGTTTTCACCAGGATGGGTGTTGAGCGTGTCGTGCGTCATGCGTTCGAGCGCGCCCGCGATCGCCGGGGCCAGCTTACGAGCGCAACCAAGTCGAACGCCTCTCGCTACGGCTACGTCCTGTGGGACGAGGTCGTCGATGCGACGGCAGAAGATTTTCCGTCCGTGACGCATGAACGCGTGCTCGTCGACGCGCTCGCCGCGCGCATGGTGCGCAATCCCGAATCGCTCGATGTCGTCGTCGCGTCGAATCTGTTTGGCGACATCCTCACGGATCTGGCGGCAGCGATTCAGGGCGGGATGGGCACGGCCGCGAGCGCGAACATCGCCCCTGGCACCGATACGCCCGGTCTATTTGAGCCGGTTCATGGATCGGCACCCGACATCATGGGCAAGGGAATCGCAAATCCAATTGGAGCCGTGTGGAGCACCGTGCTGATGCTCGAGCATCTCGGTGAGCCAGAGTCGTCTGCGCGGGTCGCGGCCGCTCTCGACGCCGTGTGTGCAAGCGGGCCCCGCACGGCTGACGTCGGCGGCAGCGCCGGAACGGTCGAGGTCGGCAACGCGATCGCCGCGCACGTCGCGGCTTCGTGAAACGGTGCCGTGCGCCGCTCATGTCTCGCCACGCGCCGCCGTTGTTGCGATTTCGGCAATCACAAACGAGGAGCCTGATCGATGGAGATCGCTGATTCGGTGCTCGACCTCATCGGTCGAACGCCACTTGTGCGGTTGCGACAGGTCGGCGCCGACCTTCCATGCCCGGTGGTTGCGAAGCTAGAAACGACGAATCCCGGCGGGAGCGTCAAAGATCGGCCTGCATTGACCATGATCGAAGCCGCCGAGAAGAGCGGCGAGCTGCAGCCAGGTGGAACGATTGTCGAGCCGACATCGGGAAATACCGGAGTGGGTCTGGCGATCGTTGCGGCTCAGCGTGGCTACAAGTGCATCTTCGTCATGACCGACAAGGTCTCGGAAGAGAAGGTGCAGCTGTTGCGCGCCTACGGTGCCGAGGTTGTCGTGTGCCCGGTCGCGGTGCCGCCTGAGGATCCCGAGTCGTACTACTCGACGGCCGAGCGTCTGAAACGCGAAACCCCCAACTCATACTCGCCGAACCAGTACGCAAACGCCGAGAACCCGGCCGCTCACGCGGCGACGACCGGCCCCGAGATCTGGCAGCAGACCGACGGCAAGATCACCCACTTCGTGGCGGGTGCCGGAACCGGCGGCACGATCAGCGGCGTGGGCCGCTACCTAAAATCGCAAAATCCAGAGATTCAGATCGTTGCGGCGGACCCGGAAGGCTCTGTGTATTCGGGTGGCTCCGGGCGCCCATACCTCGTCGAGGGCGTCGGCGAGGACTTCTGGCCCGAGACGTATGACCCGTCGGTCGTCGATCGCGTGATCGCGGTGAGTGATCGCGACTCATTCATGATGGCGCGCCGTGTGACGCAGGAAGAGGGCCTGCTGATCGGCGGCTCCTGTGGGACTGCCGTTGTGGCGGCGCTCGAGCTGAGCCGCGACTGCAGTCCAGACGACCTCATCGTGGTGCTCCTCCCTGATTCTGGGCAGCTGTATCTCTCGAAGGTCTTCAACGATTCGTGGCTCGACGAATACGGCTTTACCGAACATGAGGGCATCACGGTCTCAGACCTGCTCGATGCGAAGCCTGGTGTGATTCCACCGCTGGTCTATGCCCGGCCAACTCAAACTGTGCGTGATGCCATCAGGCTGCTTCGCGAACATGGTCTCAGTCAGATGCCGGTCGCCAAGAACGACATGCCGCTCGCCGCTGCCGAAGTGATGGGCTCGATTGACGAGCTCAGGCTCATGGAGCGGCTATTCGCGAGTGCCGACGTGCTCGACGAACCTGTGGAGTCTGTGATGAGCCCGCCGCTCAAGACGATTGGTAGTGGGCAGGCTGTCGAGCTCGCCGTCGAATTGCTCGACAACGCATCGGCGCTGCTGGTTCTCGACGGCGGGCGGCCGCGAACAGTGCTCGCTCGAACGGATGTGCTGACATTCCTGTCACCCGACGAGGTCGAGGAGCTGACGTGAGCGATATCGACTACACCGATCGGGGCGACGACCTCGCCTTCGAGACACGGGTCATTCATGCGGGGCAACATCCCGATCCGACGACCGGTGCCGTCACGACGCCGATCTATCAGGTCTCGACCTACGCGCAGACCGGGGTCGGCGAGCACAGGGGGTACGACTACTCACGCACTGCCAATCCAACAAGGACGGCTCTCGAGGACTGCGTCGCCTCGCTCGAGGGGGCTGCTCACGGCTACGCGTTCTCGAGCGGAATGGCGGCGGCCGACGCAGTTCTACGACAGCTCTCGCCCGGCGACACGATCGTCCTGGGTGACGATGCCTACGGCGGCACATACCGTCTGGTTTCGGGTGTCTATGAGCCCGCAGGTGTCAACTGGGTTGCGCGCGACCTGACCGACATCGATTCGCTCGAGAGCAGCTGGCCGGCCGGGGCCAAGCTGGTGTGGCTCGAGACTCCGACGAACCCGGGACTTCGGATTGTTGACATCGCATCTGTCGCCGAACTCGCCCATGCGAACGCGGCCCTCTGCGTGGTCGATAACACGTTCGCGACGCCGTATCTGCAGACTCCGCTCGGCCTGGGCGCCGACGTCGTCGTCCACTCAACCACGAAGTATCTTGGCGGCCACTCAGACGTCGTTGGTGGACTCGTTACCGTCAACGACAGCGCCCTGGGCGAACGTCTCGCCTTCGTTCAGAACTCGGCCGGAGCAGTGCCCGGCCCGCAGGACTGCTTCCTGACGTTGCGCGGCCTCAAGACCCTCGCCGTTCGGATGGACCGCCACTGCGAGAACGCCGCAGCCATCGTTGCAATGCTCGAGGCGCACGACGCTGTCGCGAGCGTGCTCTATCCGGGGCTTCCGGATCATCCGACTCATGCCACGGCGGCACGTCAGATGAGCGGCTACGGCGGCATGGTCTCGTTTCTCGCGGCCGGCGGGAAAGAGGCGGCGTTTTCGCTTGTTACCAAGACCCGGTTGTTCACGCTCGCGGAATCACTCGGAGCGGTCGAGTCTCTGATCGAGCATCCGGGTGCGATGACACACGCCTCGGCTGCCGGGTCGCCGCTCGAGGTCGACGACGCGCTTGTTCGCCTCTCGGTTGGCATTGAAGCCGTCGAAGATCTGATCGCTGATCTCGAGCGCGCGCTCGACTCGGTCTAGCTGTCAGTAGCCGCCAGAATCGGCGCCTAGCGCCGCAGCACCGCGCCGACGCCCTCAGCCTGGGCACGATCGAGCGCTGCCTTGCCGAACGCAGCATCGAGGGCGCCCACGCCGAGGTTGCAGCACAGAACGCGGCCTGCGTTGGAGCCCTCCTGGAGAGCTTTGCCCACGCTCAATTTCGGTGAAGGCCAGCTCCTGAAGTAGCCGTGATCGCGATAGGCCTCGAACTGGCCGACGTCATCGGTGAGCATCAGGTCAGCAGAGCTCACGAGCGCCGAGGAGAAGTACGCATCGAAATCGACGGGTAGGCCGAGCCAGCGC
>JAUXJK010000062.1 GCA_030624785.1 Actinomycetes bacterium | reverse complement strand
CGGCGCTTCGGTATGTGAATTCGAAGCCGGTTCGCTCCTGGATGCGACTCACGTTGACGTCGATCGGTAGGACTGCCGCCTCGTGCGCGAACCGCGCGACCGCATCAGCCGTGTAGCGGCCCACACCGGGCAGGTCCGTTAGGTCATCTGGCCACCCACGTACGGCAATGTGAGCTGCGGCCCGGTGAAGATTGACCGCTCGCCGGTCGTAGCCCAATCCCCGCCAAGCCTTGATCACCTGACCAAGCGGCGCATCAGCTAGCGCCCCGGCTGTCGGCCAGCGCTCAATCCAGGCCACGTATCGAGGTCGGACCCGCTCGACCTGCGTTTGCTGCAGCATGACCTCGGAGACCAGCACGCTGTACGGGTCATTCGTGTGGCGCCACGGTAGGTCGCGACCGTTTGAATCGAACCATGCGAGTAGCGCGTCTTCCATGGTCAAGGACGCTAGGCGACCTGCGTCGGCTGCCGCTTGACGAGAGGTGTCTAACGCGTCGCGAGCTTGCGCGCGGAGATTGTGACCCGTGCACAGCGTCGCTTGCTGGTGTTCTTCGCGCCGTCGCGCCCGCGGGTGCAGAGGCGATATCGACCGACCTTGCGTGGTTTCCAGACGACGTGAAACACCTTTCGAGGCTCCACGCGGCCAAGCCAGATTCGCCAGCGCTTTCGGACCTTCCTGCCCTTGTAGATCCATACCGTGACCTGACCCTGGCCCTGATCCTCGAGAACTGAGTAGCGAAGTTTCAGTCCCTTGCCGACTCGGCCCTTTGCAGAGAGCGGCTTCACCCGCGGCGCGAACACGTCGAGGGCCGGCAATGTGCCGGTCGGATCGACGAGGATGCGCAGTAGCGGGCCGGGGCAGTCGGTTCCAGAGCTACCGCAGGCGGATCCCGTGCGTACCCATTGCCAGTAGTAGAGGCCAGGTTCGAGCCCGGTGATCAAGGCGAGATGTGACGTCGGGTCGCTAGCAGAACGGCTGGCGGGCACGGTGATCTGTGGACTCGAGAGTTTTCCAACCGCGTCGAGTGAGGCGCTCGAACTCATCCGTATCGTGAAACTCGCGCTCGCCGTGAGAGCGCTCATCGAAAGTTCGATTGGAAATGCGAGATCGGATACCGTCGCGCCGTCCTTCGGGTTGGTTCGAACCGCAGGCCCGTCGAGATGAAAGCTGCGCCTCGCGCTGCGGTGCCAGCCAGCTCCCGGTCCGTTGCACGATGGGCCGCTGCAGTTACGCCAGACGCGCCACGTATGGTGGGCATCAGCCCGCAACTCGGATCCGAGTGCGACGACCACGCTGCAGCTGGGATGTTCGAACCGTGGGCCCACATGAGGATCATCCGCGTGCTGATCGAGCGCCAAGAAGTACTCAGAGCATTGGTGACCCGGCTCAGGTGTCATCGCGAATACCAAGGCGTCCCCGAAGGGCACGCTCTGGTTCGCCGCTGGGCTCACGCCCTTGGGTGCGTTCAGGCCGGCCTGAGCCGTCGACGTGCCCACTGCCAGGGCAGCCAGGAGCAGCAGCGATGCGATGAATGCCGATCGGCGGGCGGCCACCTACCTAGGATCGACCGGAAGGTCAAGATCCTGGACCACGGCCCTCCCTCTCGCAGCGCCGTCGAGCCGCCACGAAGCCGACCGACGGGCGCGCGGCTTTCTAGGTGCACTTCCTTTCTAGCTAGAGGGGAAGTGAGGCATGACCTCAGCTGCGAACACCCGAAGTTGCTCCTCGAACACGCTCCAGGGCATCCCTTCGGCCCAGTGAATCATCACGTGCTCGAGGCCCGGGTAGTGCTCCTCCCATTCCTTGAGGCGCGCGACAATCGTCTCTGGTGGGCCGCAGAGCCATGCTTGTTGCGATACGCCATCTTCGATCGCCGGCAGCCCGTCCCCGCCGGGCGTGCCGATCGGTTGTCCCTTGTCGTCCGTATATCGAACGATTCCAAAGGGGGCGAACCACTTGTAGCGCTCGTCGTGGAACGGTCTCAGGCGCTCGATTGCTTCGTGTTCAGTGTCGGCGATGTAGAGGCCGAAGCCGCGGCTGATGTCTTCACCGAGCGCCAGGTCGCGTCCTGCCTCGGCAGCGGCGTCTCGATACTGGTGGGCGATCTGTTCGACCATGAGCTCGCCGGTAAGCGTTGTGATTCCCTTGATGCCGCGTTTGGCGATGAACGAGATGGTGCGACCACTCGAGATCGCCTGCCAAATCTCGACCGGCTGGCGTAGAGGCCTTGGAACCACCGTAATGTCCTCGAGGTCGTAGCCGCGATAGGGCACGCGTGCCGGAATCTGGAAGTGCTTGCCGTCAGGTTGAAGCACGTCATCGTGGAGCGCTTTGACAAGTAGGTCGACAGACTCCTCGAACAGCTCGCGATTCGCGTCTGCGTCGATCAGCGGTGCCCCAAGCGTCTCGACCTCCCGTGTTTGATATCCGCGTCCGATACCGAGGATGACCCGACCACCGGTGACGATGTCGGCGACCGCGTAGTCCTCGGCGAGTCGAATCGGATGCCAGGTCGTCAGGGTGTTGAATGCACACCCATGTTTGAGTCGCTTCGTCTGTGTAGCAAGCCACGTGTTGAGGAGGACGAGATTTGGAAAGACCTCGTATCCCTCGCGCTGGAAGTGGTGTTCGGCAGTCCATAGGCACCAGTAGCCGAGCTCGTCCATGAGTTGCGCCGCGTCTCGTGCGGTCCAGTACGCCTCCTGAAACCGTTCGTTCGGAAAGCGGCGCGCATCTGGTGCCGTTCCCCCGCGACCGACATTCTCGAGCTCCAGATGGCCGACGTAGAGCACCGAGAATTTCTTGATCATGCTGCTGTTCCTACCTGTCGGGGTGCGTTCCGTGGATGTGGGAGCTAAACAAGGATGTCACTCTCCGCTTCGACATGTCGAGGGTTGCAGCGCTAGGGCGCGGGTGAGGACGATGAACGCGTCAGTAGCTGAATGAGTACGGGAATCGAGACGAGCACGAGAACGACACGGACGAGATGGAAGATAGCCACCTCGACGGCTCCAGTCTCCTCTTCCGCGGCTATCGCAGCGATAGCGCTGAGGCCGCCTGGTGAGGTAGCGAGAAACTCGCTTGGTGGGGCCATTCCCAGCGAACGCAAGAGGAAGGCGATGCCGATCCCCGCAACGATGATCAGGACTCCCGCGAGCAGTCCTGGAAGCAGCGATGTTTTCACCGCGCCAAGGGTCTCTCGCGTAACGAGCACACCGATCGCTGCGCCGACAACAATGAATGCGGCACCCTCGAGGGGAGCTGGCAGTGACGCGTCGAGTTGCGCTCCCGCTGTTGCGATACCAGCGCCCAACATGGCTCCGATGATCAGGCCTCCTGGGACGTTGAGGTACTGCAAGAGCAGGCCGCCGGCGGCTGCCGCTCCGAGTGCTACGACTACGTCCATGTTTCGCCTCCGTCTTGCGTGCGTGCTCACGTGGCGAGCCTAGCCGCCACGGCAGCGATGAACGGGAACCTCGGATTAGACGCGCGAGCGGCGCGCCAACGACAGGTAGTCGTGGGCAGCGTTGGAGCGCAGTCGTTTCTCGGGGTGCGGTCGATAGGCTGAGCCCATCGTGGTACGTGTCCGCTTTGCGCCAAGCCCGTCAGGGTCGCTCCATGTAGGTGGGGCCTTGACCGCGGTGGCGAATCGACGCTTTGCGGACGAGCACGGCGGCACGTTTCTCGTCAGGATCGATGACACCGACCCGGAGAGAAGCGAGATTGCCTCGGAGGAGGCCATTCTCAACGATCTTGCGTGGCTGGGGATCAAGCCAGACGAGCCGCCTATTCGCCAGAGCGCCCGCGGCGATCTCTATCGCCAAGCAGCGGACTCTCTCGCAGAGCGTGGCCTCCTCACTGAGGACGCCGGCGCGCTCAGGGCGACGACCGCCTGGCGTCCGACTCTGATTCGCGCTGACGGCTCGGCCACCTATCACCTGGCCAGCGTCGTCGACGACGGCGAGCTTGGCATCACGCATGTCATACGCGGTCGCGACCACCTTTCGAGCACCGATCTTCATGTCGAGCTTGCGCGCGGGCTCGAGTACGACATCCCCGAGTATGTCCACCACGGACTCCTCGTAAACGCCGACGGAAAGAAGCTGTCAAAGCGGGACGGAGCTACGTCGGTCTCGGCTCTTCGAGATGGCGGCATTCCGGCGGAGGCGGTTCGTGCGTATCTGGAGGAGCTGTCCGTCCCGAAGCACGACGTTCAGCTCGACCTGTCGCGTCTCGAGCGACTCTCGATCGACGCAATCGCCGCGCTCGAGGACGCTGACCTCGTGGGGCGAGTCGGTGTATCGCTTCGGTTGGCGCCCGCGCTCCGTGGGGCGCGCACGCTCAAGGAAGGTCGAGCGTTCGCAGACCAGATCGAGGCCGTGCCCGGACGCCGCGAGTTGGCAGAAGCGGAGCACGTCGCCATCCAACGGCTGATCGACCTTCGGGAGCGCGCTCCCGAGCAGCTCGACCGGGATACAGCGAAGGCGCTCCTTCGTGAAGTCAAGGCTGTGGGGGGCAATCTCCGTACCGTCCGCGAGGTACTGACCGGGGAGAGACGCGGACCTGAGCTGTGGACCGTGCTCTATGCACTCGATCGCGACGAGATGCTCAGCCGTCTTGAGCAGGGGCTTCGGCCCTAGCATCGCTCTCGTGAAGATCTACGACACGAGCACGCGAAGTCTGGTTGCGCTACCCGAGCGACCAGGGCCGGTGCGCATGTACTTCTGTGGCCCTACCGTGTACCAGCGAATTCACGTGGGGAATGCGCGCCCGTTCGTGCTCTCTATGTGGCTGCGTCGTTGGCTCATCGAGTGCGGCTACGACGTAACGCTCGTCGAGAACATCACAGACGTCAACGACAAGATCTACGACGCCGCGCGCGCCGAAGGAATCGCCAGCACCGATCTAGCTGCGCAGGCGGCCGCCTGGTATGTCGAAGACACGGCGTTGCTAGGTCTTGGACGACCCGATGTCGAGCCTCTCGTCACAGAGACGATGCCTGAGATCGTTGGCTTGATCGAGGATCTCGTAGCTCGCGAGCTGGCGTACGAAGCAGATGGCGATGTGTACTTTCGCGTTCGTGACTTCGAGGACTACGGTTGCCTGTCGAGACAACGGCCGGACGATGTCCAGGAACAGGAGCCGAACGCCGCGAAGGAAGACCCTCGAGACTTCGCTCTCTGGAAAGGTCAAAAGCCGAGCGAAGACGCTCACTGGCCATCGCCGTGGGGCGATGGGCGTCCCGGCTGGCACATCGAATGCTCCGCGATGGCCGAGAAGTTTCTCGGTACCGACTTCGAGATTCACGGGGGCGGCCTCGATCTCGTGTTTCCGCATCACGAGAATGAGCTCGCCCAGTCGCGCGGTGCAGGTCGTGAATTCGCCAAGATCTGGATGCACAACGGGATGCTCCAGCTCACCGGAGAGAAGATGTCAAAGTCGCTTGGCAACATTGCGACACTGCGCGAGGTCGTCGAGGAGTGGGGGAGAGAGACGCTCCTTCTCTATTTCATGACTGGCCTGTGGCGCAACCCGATCGACTTTTCCATCGATGCGATGGACGCGGCCGCGTCTCAGGTTGAGAGCTTTCGCAATGCGCTTCGATCAGGTGGAGCGCCGAGCGAGGCCTCTCCAGCCGCTGATTCGGCGAACGATGCAGGGTGGCAAGAGCTGGTGGCGGCGCTCGAGGACGACTTCAATACGGCGGCGGCGCTCGCGATATTCCATGGCTGGCGCGCGACAGGCCAACACGCCCTCCTTCGGCGTGGGCTCGCGCTATTCGGGCTCGACGGGCTTGAAGTCGAAGATGCGGTGCCACCAGACCTTGCCGCGCTGGCGCGGGCTCGGGTCGCGGCGCGAGCTGCAAAAGACTTCGACGAGGCGGATCGCCTACGCGAGCAGATTGAACAGGCGGGCTGGGGCGTTCGAGACACTGTCAGCGGCTTCGAGCTGGTTAGACGACGGTGAGTGCGCCCCGCGAGTTCGTCTATGGACGGCAGCCCGTGCACGAGCTACTCCGTGCCGGTGGACGGAAGGTTCACGAGGTCCAGGCAACTGAGGCCGCCCTGTCAGCTGAGACCTGGCTCCGAGATTGGCCGGGGCTTCGCCTGAAGATTGTGCGCGAACGTGAGCTAAACCAGGCTGCGGATACTCGTGATCACCAGGGTGTGATGGCCACGTGCGAAGCATTTTCGTACGCCGATGCTTGGGAACTTGCTGCCGTCGAGAACCCGTTGATCGTCTGCCTTGACGGGGTCACGGATCCGCACAACCTCGGGGCCGTATGCCGAAGTGCCGAGGCTGCAGGAGCCACAGGTGTGGTCGTTCCGGAACGAGCATCCGCACGCGTAACGCCGGCGGTCTGCAAAGCCTCCGCTGGCGCAGTCGAACATCTACCCATCGCGGTCGTGGTCAATCTCGCTCGCTATCTCGAGGACATAAAGCGAGACAGTCTGTGGATCTGGGCCGTCGCTGAGGGGGAGGCAACCTCGATCTGGTCGACCGACCTTGTCGCCGGGACAGTGCTCGTTCTCGGCGCCGAAGGAAGCGGTTTGCGCCCGGGGGTACGACGTGTCTGCGACGCTGCACTCAGCATTCCTCTTCACGGAGCAGTCGAATCGCTCAACGTCTCGGTTGCTGCCGGAATTGCACTGTTCGAGGTTGCGCGGCAACGTGGACGCGAGTCGAAGCCAGCGCAGTCTCGAACAAGCGAAGCTGACGATCGTGCCTGACCCGACGTACTACATCTTCGACGGGAACAATCTGATGCACGCCGGAGACCTGAGCTCGAGAGACGAGCTCGTGGACAAGCTCGCTGGATTCGTGGCGACGCGCGGAGTCAGAGGAGTCGTCGTGTTCGACGGCGTCGGCGATGAGCGCGGTATCGGGCGTCTCTCAGTTCGGTACGCAGCTCATGCAGATGACCTCATCGAACGGCTCGCTGCTGAGCGTCGTACCGAGGAACGAGTGGCTGTGGTTTCCTCGGATCGGGCGATTGAACACGCCACCGGAAAGATGGTTACGCACGCGGCCGCTGTCGACTTCATCGCCGGTCTCGTCGCCGAGGCGACGCCGGCCTCTGACCCGCAGTCGAGGCTCAAGGTCGAGGACTCCCTCGACCCTGATGTTCGAGAGCAACTCGAGCGCATGCGCCGCGAGCGCTAGCCGGCTCTCACCATCAGCGCAAACACATCTGGTCCTCGAGGCGACTCGTGCACGGCCTTGCGGAAACTGCGAACGCCTGCTATTGTCGCAACCCTCAACTTGAGGCTTAGGCACTTCGAGCACTCGCCCAGCGTTCGTTGTGTCTACGAAAAAGGCCCAGTGTATAGGGGAGGAACCATGGCTGTTCAAGCACTTGCTGCTTCGAAGGCACGAGATAGAGCTCAACGAGAGGTTGAGGATTTACGCCTCGTAATGCGTTGTCGCAACGGCGACGACTCGGCACTTGACGCTCTGATGCGCAAGTATCAGAGCTTCGTTCGACTCAAGGCCAGCTCATACTTCATCGCAGGCGGTGATTCGGACGATCTGATCCAGGAGGGGCTAGTTGGCCTCTACAAGGCTGTTCGAGATTTTCGATCCGACAAGGAAACATCCTTCCGCAGCTTCGCCGAGCTATGTATTACGCGACAGATCATCACGGCCATCAAGACGGCCACGCGCTACAAGCACTCGGCCCTCAACTCGTACGTGTCGTTTAGTCAGACACCCGCGGGTCAGGAGGAGGGCGACGTCACCGTCGGCGATGCGCTGGCAGGCCCATCGGTCGACGATCCGGCGATCTGTGTGATCTCGACCGAAGAGTTGGAAAGCCTGGTCTTCGCACTGGGGTCAGGACTGTCGTCGCTCGAGGCGAACTCGCTTCGTCTGTATCTCGACGGTCTCTCGTATGAGGAGATGGCAGTCGAACTCGAGTGCGATACGAAGACGATCGACAATGCTTTGCAACGCGTGAAACGTAAGATCCTGCAGCATCAAGATTCACGCGCCGTCGCCTGGTAGGCGGCGAGGCCATGTCGAGCCAGCGCGGCACTCCAGGCCGCGCTGGCCGCGAGCTAGCATGAGTGGGCCCGCCGGAGTAGCTCAGATGGCCAGAGCGAGCGCCTTGTAAGCGCTAGGTCCCGGGTTCGAGTCCCGGCTCCGGCTCTAGGAGAGCTGCGGCAGGCAGGCGGCTGAGTTCTCGGATGACGTCGCTTCGAATACGAGCGACGAGCGTACCGTGACCGTTCGCTCGTTGTCTCCTGTGGCGGGGGATGCCACGTAGTCGAGTCGCCAGGGGGCGCCTTGGGCGCATGCGGCGAACACGAGCGTTCGCTCTGTCCCTGCGGCGATCATGACCGTCCGGTCAACCCCTGCCGATGACCCGGCGCGCTCAGCGGTGGGCTGGCCGGCTATCTCAGGCACTCCGGTGGTGAAGGTCACGCTGCGATCGGGACCGCTCGCGGGCGCGCTCAGAGTGATCTCGACCTGCCCGTCGACATCACCGGTTGCTGTGGTTGGCCAGACGGTGAGGTGCCCGTTGGGTGCAAGCCAACCGTCGAAGAATCTGCCGACAAACTGGCTCTCGAGACGAGCTGGCGCGTCGAATCGATAGAGCGAGAGCCCGCCGAACTCGCCAACAACGACGCCCGTCCTAAAGGACATCGTGGAGGCGTATCCATCGACGAGAAGCCAATCCGAGACGGGGTTTCCATCGTCGCGCAATGTCCCATCGGCATCGATTGAGCCTGCAGCGACCGCGTAGTTGTCGAACGGTTTCGCTTCGGGAAGTAGCACAACTCGATCAACGGAGCGGTTCCAGAATAGTGTCT
>JAUXJK010000169.1 GCA_030624785.1 Actinomycetes bacterium | reverse complement strand
CTGCTTCCATCGCACGCAAGACACCCGAAAGCGGTAGCTCGATGTCGCGATAGAGTCGGTCGAGAGCGAGTGCCTCGAGGCGCTCTCTTAGCGGAGTCGTGAGGGCGAAGGTGGCCGCCGCTCGACGAACGAGCGCCGTCACCTCCTCGTCGTCGGAGGACGGTTCAGGTCGGGGATCGATGCCGTACTCGACAGCGAGATCGTCCGACTCGTATCCCGATCGGTTCGGGTCGATCAGATACGCGGCGATCTCATGATCATCAGCCGGCTCCAGGCCGCTCGACCAGACGGAGCTCGGAAGACTCGGACCTCGCTGAACGACAAAGCGCTCGGCGGATCGCAATGCTACGTCAAGCTCCTCAGGAGCGTCGCTCACGACGACGCTACCGTCCTCCAGCGCCAGCGCACATCTTCCGTTCTCAACGAACACGGCCGCCGCCCCCTCAACAGCTGGAAGGGAGTCCAGTCGCCACGGGACGTCATATCCACTGGCGCTGACCACCTCGGCGGCAGGCACTGCGATGTCAAGCTCATCGACACGTCGAAGCAGGTTGCGGAACTCGAAGCGGCGGAATGTCTCGACAAGGGCAGAGCGATCGGGCTCTCCAACGACGAGCGAGGCAGGATCCGTACCGAGATCGAGGTCTCGACGCATCGTCGCAAGTAGCTTCGATTCCCGCGCCTGCTCGATGTTCTCGCGAAGCGTCTCGCGGCGCTTCGGCCCCTTGACGCTGTCGATGTCTTCGAGCAACGCCTCCATCGATCCGAACTGGCCGAGCAGCTCCGCTGCGGTCTTGTCGCCGATGCCGGGCACGCCGGGTATCAGGTCGGAGGAGTCGCCCTTCAGGCCGATGAAGTCAGGCACCCTGTCTGGCGGAACGCCATATCTCGCTTCCACTTGCTCGGGCGTGTAGACCTCGACGTCAGCGACACCCCGGGGAGTCATCATTAGACACACGTTGCTCGAGCACAGCTGAAATGCGTCTCGATCGGTGGACACGACGCATGTCTTGATGCCCTGGGCGTCGGCCTGGGTCGCCAGTGTTGCGATCACGTCGTCGGCTTCCCAGCCTTCGAATTCGAGATTGACGTACCCGAAAGCAGATACAAGCGGGCGGAAATGCGGGAACTGCTCTCGCAACAGGTCGGGCATCGGCTTGCGATGAGATTTGTAGCTCTCGGAAACCTCGAGCCGGTGCACGGGCTTGGTGTCCCATGCAACAGCAACACCCTTCGGCTTGTAGTCGACGAGCAGCTTGAAGAGCATGTTCGAGAAACCCAGCAGCGCGCCGGTCGGAACGCCCTCAGCCGTGGCAAGCTCCTCCGGCAGCGCATAGAACCCGCGGTACGCGAGGTTGTTGCCGTCAACGAGAAACAGATCGCAGTCGTGCGCGACCGCGTCGTTTAGATCGAGAGTCTCGCCGGTGAGGCTCTTCGCCATCCCTCGAGTCTATGTCCACCCGAGCGTCGCCGATGTGGCGCTCTGTCGGTTGGTTCTCTCGCTTTTGGAGATAGAAGGTCTCGCGCGCGTTGGCCCGCGTGGCGTCATACGGGGTTGCTGCCAATTTTGGTGCCAAGTCGGTAGGCAACCCACGGCCGTGGAACGATAAAGCCCCCGGGTTAGCAGGGGCTTTATAAGTAGCGGGGGCAGGATTTGAACCTGCGACCTCCGGGTTATGAGCCCGGCGAGCTACCTGACTGCTCCACCCCGCGTCGCGGCCGAAAGTATAGCGCGCTACCATCGACCCGTGCCGCTCTGGGTCTGGATATGTCTGGGCATCTCACTCGCCGCAGTGGTGCTCACGCTTGCGTTTCTCACGGTTCGCGGCGTTGCGCTGTGGCGACGCATCGTCAGGCTCGAAGAGACAGCCGGCGTCTCGCTCGAGACGCTGCTCGTCGAGGTCGACACGATGAACGTGCGCCTCGAACGCGCGAACGAAAGTGCTGAGGACATCCGCGAGCGGCTCGACGAGCTCAATGTGGCCATGGAGAAGGTGGCCGTTATCCGCTGGGCCCTGAGCGACACCCGTGAGGCCGTGGGCTTCTGGAAGGCGCTGTCCGGCCGCTAGCCGCCGGGCACGTAAGGGCTGTCCCCCGCCGCGGTGGCACCGCGGCTCGGCATGACGAGCTGTTCAATCAGCAGCACGAGAGCATCAACGTCGACGTCCAGTAGCGCTGGTGATCCCTGTTCTAGACGGGTTCTCGCGCGAAGAAGTTGGCGCTCGGCGCCCCGCCCGTCGCCGCCAAGGTGTTTGACACCAGCAGCCGCTAGATGGATAAGACCCCGTATTCGCCGGGCCTCGCTCCCGCCGACGGCCGCTTCCGCTCGCTGCCAACTGTTGTAGGCGACGAAGTATTCACCTCGCTTGAGATGCCGCACTCCAGCCAGGAGAGCGCCTTGAGCCTGTCGCTGAGCGAACGAATCAGATCCGTGGCCATACCACTCTTCAAGTGATGGTGGCTCACTCATGCGCTGTCGAAGGTGAACCCCACGAGTCGATCTGGCACCGGGAGCGGTGTCCGCGGGAGGTCACCGCGTGGGTCGGTCGCCGTGTTGTAGAGCGCCGGTGCGACGTCGTTGGCGCTTGCCGCATAGAACAGGCTCGCGAGCGCCTGAATCTGCTCGCGACCAACGCCCAGCTCGAACTGCCCGCCGCCGTACATCGTGACCTCATTGTCGAGACACCATTCGATGCATGCAAGAAGTCGCTCGACCGTTCCGAAGCGGGAAGGTTTGATGTTGAGAAACCGCGGGCAAACCGAGAGAGCGTGCACGTCGGCGAGAGAATGAATAGGCGCGTCGAAACTAAGCAGGCCGAGTGAGTTTGCCAGGGCCGCGAGTGTCTCGTCGTTCAACGCGGCGTCCTCGAGAATTGCGTCGGGAAACATCGATGCCACGAGCGCGTACGTGGCGGGATCATCGATTCCATCGACCTTGGCGGAGGTGTAGTAGGCCTTGAAATCGAGCACCCGGATGCGCCCGGTGTTCGCGTAGGACTTCATGAGCTCCTCGTCCCAACTCATGGCGACGTCGAGCTTGAAATCGAGCGACTCGTTCACCTCGAGCCAGCCAGCCGGGTCTTCGACACCCGAGACCGCGAAATGCACGGGTGCGTAGGCACGACCGAGCGCCTCGCCAAGGTTCAGGTCGGCCTGACGCAGCGCGAGATCCAACGCTGCGCTCTCGAAAGCCCAGAGCCGGTAGTCAACGTTGGCCGCATGCTCAGGTGGTTCTGCTGGCCACAGCTCAGCTTGCCCGATGCGTCGAGAGACGTCGCCAAACGTTCCAATTCCTGATAGGTCCGGATCGGGGAAGTGCTCGTGATCGACCACCTCGTAGCAGACGTCCTCGCCCCTCCCCTCGTGACCGCCGCCGCACAGCACAACGGTTGTGGTCACCCGGGTCCAGCCGGCCGACGTCTCAACCTGCGCCCGTTCGAGCCTTAGCCCTTCAACGTTGATGTCGAGCCCGTGCAGCCGCTCGGTACTACTCACGCTGCAAGTCGGAAGATCGTGCCGCCCAGCGAGGCGAAGAAGAGCTCACCCTTTGCGTTCTCGCCGAAGGACGAGAGCGTGCTCACGCTGAAATTGTGCTTCTTCTTGCCGCGAGCCTTGCCATTTTGCACGCGAAGGCTCCAGATCGTTCCCGTGCAGAAGTCGCCGTAGAAGTAGCGCCCAACCATGGCCGGAACCTTCTTCCCGCGGTAGACGAATCCGCCAGTCACGGAACAGCCGGCGCTTCGTCCATATGTCGCGATCGGCTGTACGAGTCGGCCGGCGGGGTTGAGGTTGCCGGGCTCGAATGTGAGCCTACCCTCGAGGGCGTCCCAACCGTAGTTCTGCAGTCCTTTCCGACTAGCGGCGAGGAAGTTAATCTCCTCGACCTTGTCCTGCCCCACATCGGCTATGTAGAGGGCGCCCGTCTTTCGATCGAAGCTGAAGCGCCACGGATTGCGAAGCCCCAACCCGACGATCGCAGGCTTCGAACCCTTGCGATTGACGTTGAGCGAGAGCATCTTGCCGAGCCTCGAACTCATGCGCTGCGCGACGTCGCCTGGGTCACCGCCGGAGCCGCCATCACCGGTTCCGATGTAGAGACGACCGTTTGGTGCGAAGGCGATCTGTCCACCGTTGTGGTTCGAAAACGGCTGCGGAATGAGCAAGAGCCTCCGGCGCGACTTCGTAATCGCTTTCCTGCCGTTTGAGCGATATTCGGCGATCACGGTGTCGCCTTGCTTGTTGGTGTAGTTGACGTAGAACTTGCGGTTCTTCGCATACTTGGGATGGAAGGCGACCGACAGCAGACCCTGCTCCCCGCCGCCGCTTCCGACCTTTCCATGGATGTCGAGAAACGGCGTCGCGCGTTTCTTGCCGTTCTCTATGACCTGGATGCGGCCCGCGCGCTCCACGATGTAGAGACGGGTCGGCTCATTTCGAGGCGCAGCGATGTGCACCGGACTGTCGAAGCCTGAGGCGATCTCGACCGCACGAACAGCCTCCGTTCGCTGACCTTCGCCAGTACGAAGCACCTGTCCGCTCGCCGGGCTGGCAAGCACGGCAGCGAACAACAAACCCACCATCAGCGTGGCCACACGCATCTATCTAATGTAGACGATGAATTGACAACTATCGTGGGATGCTTGCGTACGCGCGCCACGATCGCCCTTGTCATCGCCGCCGCACTCGCGAGCGGCGCACTCCTGTTTGCCGCCACGCCATACGTTGGCGCGGGCCCGCTCGCGTGGTTTGCCCTGGTGCCTGCGGCCGCCGTCGCCATACGCCACTGGGGCACCCGCCCAGGCCGAGTCGTCATCCCGCTCGCATACACGGTGTACCTGGAGCTGATGTTCATTCCCGCACTCCCATTTGGCCTGACCAAGGATCAGTGGGGCGATGACCCCGTCGTGCCAATTCTGATCGGAGACTCGCCCGTTCTGATCACGGCGATCGTGATCGTTCCGCTCGTCGGTCTTGTCTTGTACCTGCTGCGTTTTCCGTTCTTCGCGTCCCGCTCACGACTCGTCCCGTGGATCGCGATGGTCGCGATCCCAAGCCTCGCGTTTGCCGCGCTCGACTTCTTGCGTGCGAGCTTCGATCCCAGCGGCCTGTGGGGACCTCTGTTCCTGTCCCAGGAGGGAACCGCGGGCGCGCGTCTCGCTGAACTTGGAGGGCCCGCGCTCATCTCGCTCGCGATCGCCTTCGCAAACTTCTCACTCGTCTACGTTCTCGTACGACGCCGTCGCGGCATGCCGGCGCTCGCAGCAGCTGCCG
>JAUXJK010000113.1 GCA_030624785.1 Actinomycetes bacterium | reverse complement strand
GACGTTCGCCTCGTGGCGGGTGACCATGTTCGCATCGTCACCTCCGGTGGCGGCGGGTATGGCGACCCCTTCGAGCGCGAGCCCGACCGGATCGCCGAAGACATCAAACAAGGGTTCATTAGCTCGGACCAGGCGGCTGAAGAGTACGGCGTTGTCTTTGCTGCCGGCTCCGACATTATCGACGAGCCGGCGACCAGGCGACATCGCCAACAGTTAAGGGAGACTTCGTGAGTACGACCGATACAAGAACGCGCCCTCGCGGCGATGCGGGCCAAGCTCGGGTGACCGGATTCCTGCCGCCGATCGTCACGCCAATGCAGGATGGCGAGATCGACTACCCGAGTTTGGATCGCGAGCTTGACTACCTTGCGGAAAACGTATCTGGCTACCTGGTCGGCGGCAGCGTCGGCGAGGTTGCGAGCCTCACGATTGACGAGCGGCAAGCGCTTATTCATGCCGTAGCCAAACACGCAGCGGGTGAGCGGACCCTCGTGGTCTCGATCTCTGACAACTGCCTTGAGACGTCCCGTCGACTCGCAAATGTCGCCGGCGAGGTCGAGGCCGACCTCGTCATGGTTTCGTGTCCCAATTACTTCACGAACGGTCTCGACATGTTGATCGCGTACTTCGCGGCGCTATCAGACTTCGTTCCAACCGACATCTGCCTCTATGACAATCCGATCGCGTCTCACACCGAGCTAACGGTCCAGGACATCGCGGCCATCCATGAGGCAGTGCCGCGTGTTTCACACATCAAGGTGACCGATACGGCGATCGAGAAAGTGGCAAGTCTCAAGGAAGCTACTGACCTCGTGGTGTACGCGGGTGACGACGCGGTCTTGTGGCACCAGCTCGCGCGTGGCGCCGACGGTGCGATGGTCGCATTGCCGATGATCTACCCGGAGCTCGCGAGTTCAATTTGGGACGCTCTCGAGGCGGGAGACGAGGCCGCAGCGTTCGAGGCCTACAGCGGGGCGACGAGATTCTTCCATATCGGGCTTGGCGCGTCAGACTATGTCGTCGCCCTCAAGACCGTTCTGCACGAGCGAGGCGTGATCGCATCGCCTGAGGTGAGGCTGCCGCTGCTATCGCCAAGCGAACGCCGACGGAAGGAGTTCGTCTCGGCGCTCTAGTTATGGACAACGATCGATTCGGAGACGTCGCTCTGATCACCGGGGCGACCAGGGGCATTGGCTACGGAATCGCGCGAGCGCTGGCAGAGGCTGGTTACGCGGTCGGTCTCTGCGCGCGCTCCGACGACGTCGAGACAGTCGCGCAGGAACTTAGGGAAAGAGGCTCGAACGCCCACGGTTGGCGTGCGGATATGTCCGACGTGGCCGACGTGCGGCGCTTTGTCGACCGGGCCGCTGAAAGATTCGGCCGAATCGACGTTCTCGTCAACAACGCAGGACTTAACCGCGCGAGCGCGGTCATGGATGCCGATCCGGACGAGATCGACGCGATGTTCGAAACCAACGTGCGCGGCGTACTCGTTGCCATGCAGGCTGCTGGCCGCCACATGATTGCTCAAGGAGGCGGGCGCATCGTCAACATCGCATCCTGGGTCGCCCGGAGCCCCGCGCCGGGGTTCGTCGCGTACTCCGCATCGAAGGCGGCGCTTGTATCTCTGACGCGTGGTGCGGCCCTCGAGTTGGCCGACAGTGAAATCACCGTCAACGCCGTGAGTCCCGGCAACGTCTGGACCGAGATCTGGGACGAGTCGACTGCTGGCACGCCCCTTCGTAGCGCGCGGACGGCTCGGGAGCTGTTCGACACGACGATCGCCGCGCAACCGATCAAACGGGGCGTCACCCCGGAAGAAGTCGCACGCGCGGTGCTGTTCCTCTGTTCGCGCCATGCAGCGAGTATCACGGGCGAAAACGTCGTTGTCGCGAGCGGCCTCTGAGGATCATGAAGGGAGCACGATGACCCCTATGAAGAGCGCGGCGCGAGACCAAATCACCACCGGGTTCGGCACTGTTACCTTTGATCCGGAAACCGGCAACGTCGATGTCGCCGGTCTTGGGCGTCTTGACATTGCTGTCTGGCTCGGTGCGGCACGGCTCGACTTCGAGCGCGCCGAAGTCACGATCGACAGCAATGTTTTGAGGCGGATCGTTCAGCACCTCAACGGGGGAGGTGCTAGCGCTCGTCTCACGTGGGATCTCTTTACAACAGGCAACGCACACGTTTACGTCAGGCTCGAGGCGGCGGAGTCCCAGACGCTCGACTCCATCGAGCTGCCTCGAGTCACGCTAAGCGGCGCAGGCAGCATCTCCGCTTCCATTCAGACAGAGAACGCAGTCCGCTGGGGAGTTCTCGAGCACGAGGCGGAGGCAGTCGCCGTCGTGGTCAAGAAGTATCCGTGGCTCGCATCGTGGAACGATGTTGGCGCCTACGCACACCGCACGCTGGCCGACAGCGAGCTGATCGACACCAGCGACGGGGCCCTGCGCGTTGCTACCTCCTCACCGATCACCCTAGAGGCCGGCCAGACCGTTGAGTCGGCGATCCTCCTGCGAAAAGCCGGCGGCGATACCGACTTCGCCGCCGCCGTTCGCGAAGAGGCCGTGTATTCGCATCCAGACGAGACGCGCTACGTACCCGAGGGGGAGTTCCGCCACCAACGGGTCTGGGAGAACGAGGACGTGTGGCTCGGCCCACCAATCACCGAGGGCGCCATGCAGCGGCCGTACGATCAACTGATCCCCCGTCCGCTCGGTCTCAATGTGCTCGCACGCAAGCGATTCACCTGGAGCAACGAGGACTTCTCGCTCTGGCGTCTCACGGGAAAGGACCACTACTGGGAGTCCGGTGTCAAGAAGGCCGTAGCGCTCATGGCGACCCAGAACGAGCACGGAGGTTGGTACGAGGGCGTCGAGTTCTACAACCTCCCGCCCAGCCATCACGAGATGTATGACACGTACATCTCCGGGATCTTCCTGCTCGACGCGTACGACGCCACCGGCCATCAGGAGTTCCTCGAAGCTGCTGGTAGAGCAGTGCAATTCTGGCTCAACCCGCCTCCTGCCAACGGCCACGTCGAAGTAGCCGACGGCGCATGGTGGTACAGGTGGGGTGGCTACATCAACGAGTTCGGCTACACGGACGAGCGGTGCGTGCTGAACACGCACTCCGGCGCAACAGCCTTTCTCGCGATGTACGCCGAACGCACCGGCGACAAGGACGCGAAGGAGGCAGCAGAAGCTGGCATCGCCGCGATGCGGTGGGGGCTCGAGCGTGGGATCCAGCGCGGCAACGGCCAGTTCCTGTACTGCCTCAGCCAGGTCGATCCGACGCTCGAGCGACCCGGCGACCCGCCCTACATCAAGCTCGACCTCGTTCCCCAGATCGAGGACGTCTACACCGTTGCGTCGAGCTACCGGCTGCTCATGGCGCTGCGGACGATTCCGGATCCCGAGGTCATAGCCGCGATCCGGCGCGCGCTTGACTACTGGTGGACAGGCCATCGCGCGGGAACGGTGACCACGTACCGCGCCTACGCGACGATCGTCTTCGGCGTTGCCGCAGGAGAGATCGACCTCCGCTACGCGCTCGCACTGCCCGAGATTCTCCGCGACCCGCAGCAATTCACGTCCATGCAGAGAGGGCTCTCGGCGTTCATCGCCCCACACGGCCTTTCGTGGCTTCATGCCCGGGTCGAGGGAGCACCGGCCCACTTCGTCGAGCCAGTCTTCGTTCGGCGACGCCGGGGCGAATTCCTGTTCGCGCTCGTCAATGTCGAGCAGCCCGTCGCCCACGTTCCAGTTCACATCTCACTTCCGGAAGGTGTGTCGATCAGCCGGGCAAGCGTGATCGATCCGGCCTCCGCATCGCTGGAAGCGGTTCCGACCGGTTGGCGGGAAATCTCGGGCGGCGTCGCTCTCGAAGTCGACGAGCTGCAAGAGTTCGCGGTTAGGGTCGTTCACCTCGATCTTGAGGGGCCGGATGCCTGACCGGAACGGCACCGTGATCGTCGCGGGAACTACCTTCCCGAACCTAGATACCGAGCGTGCGATCATCGAGCCGCTCGGATACTCGCTCATCGACGGCAACGCGCTTTCAGAACCCGAGCTCCAGGAAGCCTGCCGGACGGCCGCGGCTGTCCTCACCGACTACTTCCGTTGCGACGCGCCGAGGATCGCCCAGCTCGACCAGTGCAAGGTGATCTGCCAATACGGCGTCGGTTACGACATGATCGATGTCGACACCGCGACCTCAGCGGGCATCTACGTGACCTGCACCCCCGACTACTGCGTCGAGGAGCTCGCCGACCACACGATGGCGCTGCTCCTGTCGGTCGCCAGACGGATCGTCCGTTACGACCAACTCGTCAGGTCAGGGCGCTGGGACTACAACGACGGGATGCCGATCCGACGCCTGTCGAGCTGTACTCTGGGCCTGCTGGGTTTCGGGCGAGCAGCCCGCGCGGTGGCCGAGCGCGCGTGTGGCTTCGGTCTCCGACTTGCTGCCCACGACCCGTTCGTCGATCGGGACATGTTCCGAGCTGCCAACGTCACGGAGAATTCGCTCGAAGAGCTTCTTCGCGGAGCGGACATCCTCAGTCTCCACCTTCCGCTCACGGCTGAGACGCACCACCTGATCGGCGCCAAGGAGCTTGCGCAACTTCGCGATGGAGCGATCGTCGTCAACACCGCTCGAGGCGGCGTGATCGATCAGATCGCGTTGCAGGCCGAGCTAGCGTCGGGACGCCTCGCCGGCGCGGCACTCGATGTCCTCGAGGAGGAACCGCCTCGATCGACCGACCCGCTGCTCGATTGCCAGAACACCGTCCTCACACCGCATGCCGGGTTCCTTTCCGTCGAGTCCCTCGAGTCCGTTCAGCAACAGGCGACGGAGGAAGTCGCGCGGGTGCTGAACGGTGATCCACCGCTCTTTGGTGTCAACACCGATCGCATCCGCGCATTGAAGGATGCATCGGAGGGCGTGACGAGGCCATGACAACGGGCGCCACCTACGTCGTAGTCCGGCTCGGCCCGTCGACCAGCCGGATAAGGCGGCAAGCGCCGACCACTCCGTGCGCAAGACACGAGCCGAAAGGTCGATAGATGGGTGCAATCACGCTTGACCACGTCACGAAGGTGTACCCGAACGGCGTACGGGCTGTCCAAGGCCTCTCGCTGCACATCGAGGACGGCGAGTTCATGGTCCTGGTTGGCCCCTCAGGTTGCGGCAAGTCGACGCTACTGCGGATGATCGCCGGCCTGGAGGAGACCACCGAGGGTCACATCACGATCGGAGAGCGAGATGTCACCGACCTCTCGCCGCCCGACCGCGACATCGCGATGGTTTTCCAAACCTACGCCCTCTACCCGCAAATGTCCGTGCGCGAGAATCTCGGTTTCGGACTCAAGATGAGGAAGGTCCGAAAAGCCGAGCGCGTACAACGTGTCGAAGAGGCCGCGAAGACACTCGGTCTCGAGCAGTTGCTCGACCGCAAGCCCGCAGCTCTTTCAGGCGGCCAGCGACAGCGCGTCGCGATGGGCCGGGCGATCGTTCGCGAACCGGAAGCCTTCCTGATGGACGAGCCGCTGTCGAATCTAGACGCGAAGCTCCGTGTTGCGATGAGAGCCGAACTCGCTCGTCTACATAGTCGCTTGAAGACCACGTCGGTGTTCGTCACGCACGATCAAGTCGAAGCGATGACGCTCGGACAACGGGTGGCGGTCCTGCGCGACGGCGTGCTTCAGCAGTGCGACAGTCCTCAGGCGCTCTTCCACCGCCCCACGAACCTCTTCGTCGCAGCATTCATTGGATCTCCGAGTATGAATCTCGTCGCGGGCGAGATAGCGGGTGATCGAGTCCGCTTCGCCGAGAACGAGATGCCGCTCGCCACCGATTCGCCAGCCGTCGGCCATGATGGACCAACAATCCTCGGGATTCGACCCTCTGATTTCGCACACGTTGAGGATGCTAGACCCGGACTTCCGCGCCTCACGGTCGTCCCATCGGTCGTTGAGGAACTCGGCGCCGAAACGTACGTCGTGTTCCCTGTGGACGCTCCCCGTGTGGTTACTGATGCGACTCGCGCAGCCGACGACGACGAGGCCCTCGATGAGGCGACACTCCTCGCAGACGACGAGCGCACCATGTTCACGGCTCGGGTGGATCCGAGGCGAGCCCCCAGAGTTGGCACGCCGATCGAGCTGGCAATCGACAACGAACGGGCGCACTTCTTCGAGCTCGACGACGGTGAGGTTCTTGGCAAAGCCGTAACGGAAGTGGCGAAGTCTGCGAGCGGTGGTTGAGCACTGAGTCTTGAGCACCGCTCACTAGGCACAGACGCGTGTCGCAGCATGACGGCTGGGGCAACGTTGAGGCAACCAGACCAGCCGAGATCACCCGAGATCAAGTGACCGCCAAACGGCCGGGCGCAAGCAACTTCAACGCGACCTTACGCTTCAAAGCGACCTGCTCGGCCAGATACACCACCGACATCCCACCCCGGCCCAGCAGCCGCGTCGCGCAAGCGCCTCCCGATCAGGTCTGGATCGGGGCGATGCGATCCTCGTGTGGCCCCCTGCGTGGCCCCATGGACGGCTTTGGCGTGATCGAGCCCTGTGACTCGATCACGAAGTGGTCGATTTGTAGGCATTTCTTCATGGTCCGTACAGGAGTCGAACCTGTGACCCTGGGATTAAAGTCCCTCTCAACGAGCTGCGGCGCACAACGAGAAACTGAAACAACCACAGTGTCGGACCGGGGGCCGACGTTGACGGTGGCAACGACTTGTGCAGT
>JAUXJK010000301.1 GCA_030624785.1 Actinomycetes bacterium | reverse complement strand
GAGCGCGCTCTTGGCCGGATCGAGCCGCACGACGATGCGTACGCTGCCGCGGCCGAGCGAGGGCCATACGGGCCCGGGTCGTTCCCCAAGCCATATCTCCCGGGTGAGAAAGAAGGAGCTGAGACGTCGTGAGGGTTGCCTACTACAAGGGGTGTCTGGCCTCACTTTCTGCAAAGGAACTCGACATCTCGACGAAGGCGCTTGCGCCCAAGCTGGGGCTCGAGCTCGTCGAGTTGGAATCAGTTACGTGCTGTGGCGCGGGCGATATCCAGCAGGCCGAACCCGACTACTACCTGCATCTAAACGCTCGCATCCTCGCGTACGCCGAGGCGGCAGGCTGCGACACGCTGCTCACGATCTGCAACGTGTGCACGCTCAACCTTCGGCAGGCCAACTTTCAAATTCAGAAGGACGAGGCTCTGCTCGAGCGGGTGAACGAAAACCTGCGCTCCGTCGGTGCGCCGCCATACTCCGGCGGCGTCGACGTGCAGCACTTCCTCTGGCTGATGTCACGGGGTGAGGGTTACGAGAAGCTCAAGGAGGTTGCACACCACGGCTTGAAGGGGTTGAAGATCGCGCCGTTTTACGGCTGTCAGATCCTGCGTCCCTCAAAGTTGCTCGGTGTTGATGATCCCGACAAGCCGCACACTCTCGAGGCGGTCATATCGGCGTGTGGCGGTGAGCCCATTGACTACCCGGCCAAGGTCAAGTGCTGTGGGTTCCCGATCATTGCGGCGCGTGAGGAACTCGCTCTCAGCGAGTTGATCCAGCCGATCGAACAGGCGATGGAGGCGGGCGCTGACGCGATGGTGACGCCGTGTCCTCTGTGCCACCTGTCGCTTGACGCATGGCAGCAGAAGTTGTCAAAGCAGACGGGTCGTACGTTCGACATGCCGATCCTGCACCTCTCGCAGCTTGTCGGCGTCGCAGCCGGGCTCACCGACACAGAGCTCAAGTTCAAGCGGCACGTCGTATCGATGAAGCCTGTTCTCGAGAAGCTCGACGTCTAGCTGATCGACGTGCCCATGAGGAGCTGAGCGAGTGAAGCGTGAAGTTACGCTCGTTGCTGCGCTGCTGGGGATCTGTGCTCTGATCGGAGCCGTGGTTGGCTTTATTCGGAGGCGACTCGCCCGCATGGATCGCGGCGAGCTGTACGAGATCGGTTTTGACGGCACGAGCAAGCCTGGCTCTCGTGAACGTGCCGCCGCTGTCAACGGCGACCGCCGCTAGGCGGCCCACTCCATGGTGGGCGTCATCATCGCCGTGGCGTGTGCGGCGGTGGCTCTAGGGATCTGGGGGCTGTTCGAATCACAGTGGGTTCGTTGCAGCCGGCGCGAGCTCGAAGTGCCCGGCCTGCCGGTCGAGCTCGACGGCTTCCGGTTGCTGCACGTCTCAGATCTTCACCTTGGCGCCGTTTCGCTTGCCTGGCTCAGTGCGCGTCGAGCACAGCATTGGCTTGCGGGACGCGAGTTCGATCTCGCGGCGATAACCGGCGACCTGGTTTCTGCCAAACGTGGCGTACCGCGCCTGGAGGAGTTCCTGGCGACGCTGCACGCCGATCTCGGCGTGATCGCCGTGCTCGGCAACCACGATGTCTCGGTGACACGAGATCCATTCAGCAGTGCGAGTGCGACTGCGCTCGACGAGCTCGAGGGGATGACGTTGCTACGAGACAGTGCTGTTTCTCTCACGCGTGGATCCGTCTCGATACGTGTAGCGGGGCTCGATGCGCTCTCCTATCTTCGCGCTACGACGGACCCGACGACTCTCACCGGCGAGGAGGACTTCCGCATTCTTCTCAGCCACTACCCGACCGTCGTCAATCGGGCGTCGCACGACAGCTTCGAGCTGGTACTCGCCGGACACATGCACGGGGGACAGATCTGCCTGCCGACTCCGCGAGGCAGGTTGCGGTTAGCCCATCCAGGCGCGCCCTACCCCGAGGGCGTCTACTCCGTCCACGAGGGGGAGACGACACTGGTGGTGTCCCGAGGGCTCGGCACGACCTTCGTGCCGTTTCGGCTGCTTGCCCGGCCCGAGCTCACAGAGTTGGTGCTTCGGGCCCCTACACTCGCGGGATGAGCGGCGGCCTCCAACCTCTGACAGGGCTCTCACTCGAACGCGCTCCCGCCATATGCCACGACTGCGTGTTCTGGCAGTCGCACGGTCTCAAGGAGGAGTCGAAGACGCGCTGGAGTCGCGATATCGAGCACGACTGGGGCTCCTGGGGAACTCTCTACCACGACTCGGGCGATCGCCTGCTCGGTTTTCTGCAGTTCGGGCCTGCGGCCCATTTCCCGCGCTCACACGGGCTTCCGGCTGGCCCACCGTCAGCGGACGCGATACTCATCACGTGCGGCTACGTTGTCGACGAGAGCACTCCCTGGGTGCTCCAGAGCCTCTTCCTTTCAGCGATCGGCGAGGCGCGGGATCGCGGCGTGAGTGCGATCGAAGCATTCGCCTACCGGCAGGTCGAGGATGCGCCTTCGCTCGCGCAGTTCAAGCCTCACCGAACGATCTTTCCGGCGGCGTTTGTGGCAGACCTGGGATTCGCGCCGATTCGTACTGAGGGGAGGGTCGAGCTCTCGCGGCTCGAGGTTGCGGCTCTCACACCACTCGTCGCTGAGGGCTGGCGTCGCAGACTTGCGCGACGGCTGCAGCCTCGGGCCGAGCCAGCTCCCCTACCGCAGCGGCCCTAGCCGTCACGTGCGCGGCGCACGGGCTACCATCGCTCTACAGGAAGGGGTTCGTTGTGATTGAAACGCAGGAACATGGAACCGTCCGGCATGAGGCGCCGTCGCGACGCCTCGAAGAGATCTCCGAGCTCGAAGCCTTGTGGGCCGTCCCGCTCGAGGAGAGCGAACCGGCGTCGTCGAGCCGCTCGGAGTTGCTGCGACAGCTTCGCCGACACCGCGTCGGTCTCGCTTTCGCGGCTGCGTGGCTCGCCTTCATGAGCGTGCTCATGACGCTTGGGCCTCCGGCTGGCGCCGTCGCGACACCCGGGTGGGCTGAACAGGTTGCGGGTGTGCTGCTGATGTCGCTCCTGCTGGCACCTCTCGGGCTGTTCAACCGAATTGTTGGCTACGGCGCGTCGACGGTCGCAGGCATTGCCGGCATCTCACTGGCGGTTGGCTGCTTCGCAGGCGGCCACACCGGGTTCTGGTCGAGCTTTCAGCTCGTTGGTTTTGGCGCATTGGCCGCGGCGAGCGCGGTTGTGATCAAGCGCTCGCAGTGATCTACCCCGACGACGTAAGCGCGCCGGGCTGCTAGCGACGCCGGCGCGTCAGGCGAGCAGCCCGCGCTCGGCGAGCGACTCGGCGATCTGGACCGCGTTCAGCGACGCTCCCTTACGGAGGTTGTCGTTGACGACCCAGAGCGCGAGGTTCTTGCCGTCGGCCTGG
>JAUXJK010000057.1 GCA_030624785.1 Actinomycetes bacterium | reverse complement strand
TACGGCGCGGGCTACGACACGGCTGAGCGTCACGCGCTCAAGCTTGCGAGCAAGGACGGCCGATTCATCTCCGCCTACAACGACCGGTTGGTTGTTGCTGGCCAGGGCACGCTTGCGGTTGAGATCTTGAAACGCATCGACGGTGCCTTGACATTGCTGTGCCCGGTCGGCGGTGGTGGCCTTCTCTGCGGAGTCGGGCTTTGGGCGACTCAGCGTTCGGGCACGCGCGTGATTGGTGTTGGAGCCGAAAACTCACCGGCCATGAGCACCGCGTTCGAGACCGGGGAAGTCAAGAAGGTCAAGCCGAAAGAGAGCGTTGCCGACAGTCTCGTGGGCAACCTCGAAGAGGGCTCGATTACGGTCGATCTCGCAAAGCGCTACGTCGAGTCGATCGTCTCGGTCACTGAGAAGCAGATCGAGGCAGGCATCCGCTATCTAGCCGCACAGCACGGCTTGATCGTCGAGGGCGCTGGCGCAGTCGCTGCTGCTGCGGTGCTTGCCAACAAGGTCGACTTCGGTAGTAGCCGCCCGGTGGTGCTTGTCACCGGCAGAAACGTCTCGCCTCAAGCGACGGCGAAGGTTCTTAAGGCAAGAGGTAGATAGCGCCGCCCGGGTACCGCTGGCTGCGGGCTATTCTGCCGTCATGTCTGAATCACAGGTGGTCGTTCTTGGTGACGTCAGCTCCTTCGATGTCGCGGAGGGCATTCGGATGCGGGCGCTCTTCGGCGACGGAGCAATGCTGAATCAGGTGGAACTCGATCCAGGTGCCGCGGTACCTCTTCACAGCCACCCCCACGAACAGCTCGGCTACGTCATATCTGGCGAGATCGTCATGACGATCGACGGGGAAGACCATCGCCTTGGCCCCGGCGCGGCATACGTGATTCCGGGCGGAGTTGAGCACGGCGGTGCCGCCGGCGAGAATGGCTGTCACGTGCTTGATGTGTTTCTGCCGATTCGCGAGGACTACCGTGCGCTCGCCGAGCCTGGCGCCTGACCGGAGCTCTCGAATGCGCGTTCAACTCTTCGCCACTTGCCTGGGCGATCTGATCTTTCCGGACGCAGTCCGCGATGCGGAGGCCCTGCTCCGGGACGCTGACGTCGACGTCGATTTCGTTGAGCGGCAGGTTTGTTGTGGGCAGCCGGCTTTCAACGCGGGTCACCGTAAGGCCGCCAAGCGGGTCGCCCGCACGTTTGACAAGGCATTCTCGCGCGATCATCCGATTGTCCTCGCGTCGGGATCGTGCGCCACGATGGCGTCTCACTACCTTCCAAAGCTGCTCGACATCGAGCCTTACGAGGTGTGGGAGCTTTCGAGTTTTCTGGAGCATCTGGGTGTTGAAGTGGCCTCCACCAACACAGGGCGAACGCTCGCGTACCACGACTCCTGCCACATGCTGCGGGACCTCGACATCAGTGATGCTCCGCGAAGGTTGTTGGAGAAATCCGGTGCCACGCTTGCTCCGCTCGAGCGTTCAGACCTCTGTTGTGGATTCGGGGGCACCTTCTCGGTGCGCCAACCCGAGGTTTCAGTCGCTATGGCTGATGACAAGCTCGCCGCTGCGGCAGATTCCGGAGCCGAGGCGCTCGTTACGGCTGACCCGGGTTGTTTGATGCATCTCACTGGTCGAGCGAACCGCGTGGGCGGCGTGCCGATCGTCCATCTCGCGACTGCGCTCAGGCATGGCGTCGGGCCAACCAGTGGCTGATCTCAAACAACCAGCCGAGCGATTTCGCGTGATCGCGCGCGGCAAGCTCGCGGACCCCAGAGTGCAAGAGGCGATCGATAGCTCAACCGAGCGACTGCGATCCCACAGGATCGACGCGTGGAACGAACTTGATGATGTCGAGGGGCGGCGTGCGCGCGCGTACGAGATCCGGATGCGGGCGGTGCGAGACATCGATGGGAACCTCAATCGCTTTCGCTCAGCGCTCGAAGCTCGCGGCGGGCACGTCTCGGTCTGCGCCAGCGCCGAGGAGGCAAATGCGTACGTCGTTGATGTGTGCAAGCGACACGGAGCCAAGCTGCTTGCCAAGTCAAAGTCGATGGCAACGGAGGAGATCGGGCTCAACGACGCACTCGAGGCGGCTGGAATCACCTCTGTCGAGACGGATCTTGGCGAGTACATTCTGCAACTCGAGGGCGAGCACCCGGTTCACATCGTTGCGCCCGCTATCGAGAAGACGAAGGAGGACGTGGCGCGTCTCTTCACCGACGTCGAGGGCGTCGACGTGCCTCCCGTTCTCGAAGAGCTGACGGCATCCGCGCGTCGACAGTTGCGACAGGTCTTTCTCGATGCGGACGTCGGCGTGACGGGCGCCAATTTTGTGGTAGCGGAGACGGGCACCGTTGTGACTGTCACAAACGAGGGGAACGGACGTCTCTGCGCGTCGCTGCCGCGCGTGCACATCGTCGTCACGGGTATCGAGCGCCTCGTTGAACGAATGGAGGATCTCCCACACCTGCTCTCGCTGCTCGGACGGAGCGCGACAGGCCAGCGCCTGACGAGTTACACGCACCTTGTCACCGGGCCTCGCCGCGAGGGCGAACAGGATGGGCCTGAGGAGCTCCACGTCATATTTCTCGAGAACGGTCGCCGCAACCTGATCGACACCAAGTACGAGGAGATGCTCGCGTGTATCCGGTGCGGCTCCTGCCTGAATGTGTGTCCCGTGTACCGCAAGACCGCAGGCGCGGCGTACGGACCCGTCTATTCAGGGCCCATGGGTGCCGTGCTGGCACCGCTTCTTGTCGGGCTCGAGCAGGCGCCGAGCCTCCCTCACGCGTCGTCGCTATGTGGTGCATGTACGCAGGCGTGCCCGGTCAAGATACCCCTCCACGAGCTGCTGCTCGAGCTGCGCAGCGATCTCGTTGAAGAGCGAACCGCGCCGTTCCTCGAGCGACTGGGTTTCTCGCTGTGGTCGGTCGCGTGGTCGACGCCGATCGGATATCGAATCTCGACGCGTCTTGCGCGTCTTGGGCAGCGATGGGGATCGCGCCTGGGCCCGGGGCGGGTTTGGGCTGGCGGCCGCGATCTGCCAGCGCTGGCTCGCAAGAGGTTTCGAGACGTCCGGTGAGCGATCTGATTGCGCAGTTCGTTACGAACGCCGAGCGAAACGGTCTGATCGTGCACCGCGGCGAGGTACCGGACATCGCCGATGCCGGCATCTCAAAAGCGATCTGCGGACTCGCTGATCCCGGGAGCGTTGTGTTTGCGGCTTCTCCTGAGGAGCCGCGAGCTCGCTCGATCCTGCCCGACGTTCACATTGCGGTGCTCGACGAGACTCGCATACTCGCTGATCTCTCGGCCCTCTTCACCGAACTCGATGGCGAGCTGCCGAGCTCTCTCGCCGTCGTTTCGGGCCCAAGCCGCAGTGCAGACATCGAGCAGATCCTCGTGCTCGGCGTGCACGGTCCGAGGGAGCAGCACGTCGCCCTGGTGAAGTCGGCCTGAGCTAACGCCGCAGGTCGAGCCTGGTGGCGAGAGAGTCCAGCCCGGCCTCGCGAGCCCAGTTCGCTGCTCCCGCCCAGTTGGGCGACCTGGTTGGAAGCGGCGGAAGCGGCGCGTCAGCCTGCATGGTGGCGATCGTGAGGTAGAGACGAAGCGCGTCCGCCTCGGCCTCGAATCGTCCGGCCGCGAGGATGGCCTCGAGCGTTCCATGCTCCTTCAGTAGTGCCGCCGCGCGAACCTTGCCGATGCCTCTCGCGCCCGGAATCCGATCCGACGGGTCGCCTCGCAACGCGATGAAGTCGACGACCTGTTCGGGCAGGACGCCGTAGCGCTCGACGACGTCGGTTGGTCTGACCCGTTCGACCTCGGCAACGCCTCGCTTGGGCAGCAGAACCTCGACGGAATCGCTCACGAGTTGGAACGAGTCGCGGTCGCTCGTAACGACCTTCGTTGTTCCAGACGCGGCAGTTTCGGCGGTCGCTGCCGCGGCCAGGAAGTCATCCGCTTCGAATCCAGGCGCTTTCGCAACAGGGAAGCCAAAGCTCTCCGAGAGGCTCGGAAGGCGCTCGAGCTGTTCGACGAGATCTGGGTCGAACTCCCGTCCAGACTGATATTCGGGAAGCGCTTCGTGTCGGTACGTGGGGCTCGTGAGAGTGTCCCAGCACGTAAGAATCGTGCGCGGCGCTGCTGCATCCCACAACGTAGTGAGCATGCTCACGATCCCAAGCAACATGTTCGCCGGTCGCCCGGCACCGTCGCGCGTGCTCTTGGGAAGGCCATGGAAGGCCCTGTGGGCGAGAGAATCGCCGTCGACAACCAGGAGAGGCCGAGTGCTCATCGAGGATTGCTGCTCAACCAGAAGACGGTCGAATTCACGCCCAACAGAGTACGCGCGCCTCCAAGGAGGCGCGCGTATCGGTGATCAACTGAAATCGTCCGGGGGGTGACGACTGCGCGATGCTATCCGGTCATGGGCTCCCGTGCGGGCGTTTCTCGGCCACGACTAATGAACAATCGATTCTTGTGTACGACGAAACAGGCCTTCGAGGCTACGGCGAGAACTGTTAGCTAACGTGTTGCCGTGAGCAAAATTCTGATCATTGCCGAGAAACCGTCCGTCGGGACGGACCTGTCTGGTGCCCTGTCCGGTGCTTTCGAGAAGCACAAGGGGTATCTGGAATCTGACAACCACGTCATCACATGGGCGGTCGGTCACCTCGTGACGCTTGCCGCTCCGGAGGACTACGACGAGAAGCTGAAGCGGTGGAGGTTCGATGATCTACCGATCGTGCCCGACGAGTTCAAACTCAAGCCGCGCGATGCGAAATCGACAAAGCAGCTGAACATCATTCACAAGCTGCTTCTGCGCGACGACGTCGAGCATGTCATCAACGCGTGTGACTCCGGACGCGAGGGCGAGTTGATATTCGCGTACATCTTCGACACCGTCGACTGGGGCAAGGGCAACAAGCCCAAATCGGTCGAGCGATTGTGGATCTCCAGCATGACGAAGCAGGCCATCAAGAAAGGTTTCGACGACCTACGCCCGTCAGAGCAGCTTGCACCCCTTGAAGCGGCGGCCCGGTCACGGTCGGAGGCCGACTGGCTTGTAGGAATGAACGCGACTCGTGCAGCGACTCTGCGCGGTCGCGCCTGGGTGGGCGGCGTCGTATCGCTCGGCAGGGTGCAGACCCCGACGCTGGCGTTGATGGTGAAACGCGAGCGCGAGATTCAAGCATTCACGCCAGAGCCCTACTGGTTGGTTCACGGCACGTTCGAATCACCGAGCAAGGCTGGATACACAGGTCTTTGGTTCTCGCCGGAGCTCGAGGAGCAGAAGGAGCCCGAGCGCGAGCAGAGCCGAATCAAGAAAGAGGATCAGGCGAAGGACGTGGTCGCTCGCGTGTCAGGGAAGGAAGGCACCGTCGTCAAGGCGGAGCGCAAGCAGCAGACAGAGCGCGCGCCTCTTCTCTATGACCTCACGAGTTTGCAGCGTGACGCGAACGGACGGTTCGGATTCTCCGCGCGCCGCACTCTGTCGGCGGCCCAGTCGCTGTACGAGGGGAAGAAGGCCCTCACGTACCCACGAACGTCGTCGCGATATCTGTCTGGAGACATGGTGCCGCAGCTGGTGCCAATCGCCGAGACGCTCCTGCCAATGCGCGAGTACGCGCCGTTTGCGCAGTATGTGATCGATCTTTTTGGATCGGGCAACGAGGTTCCGTTGTCACGCATCGTCAACGATGATCGGGTCGAGGACCACCACGCGATCATTCCGACAGACGTGGAGCACGATACGAGCGCGTTCTCGGAAGACGAAAAAAAGATTTTCGATCTCGTTACGAAGCGGTTCCTGGCCGTGTTCCATCCGGCTGCCAAATACGCCCGGACGCTCGTTGTGACGGAGATCGATAACGAAAGGTTCCGCACACGGGGCAAGATCACTCTCGAAGCTGGGTGGCGAGGCGTGTACGGGGTCGAGCCGGACGCGCCAAAAGCTCAAGACGAGGACAGCAAGGAAGGCGGCGAGCTGCCCGATCTCGAGGAAGGTATGACGATCAAGTGCGCCGAGGCAACACTCGAACCGAAGGAGACGAAGCCGCTCCCTCGCTACAACGAGGCCACGTTGCTCTCGGCGATGGAGACCGCTGGCAAGTTCGTCGAGGACGAAGAGCTTCGCGAGGCGATGAAATCTGGCGGTCTGGGTACACCAGCTACGCGCGCTGAGATCATCGAGACTCTGATTCGTCGGGAGTACATCGAGCGTGGCGGTCGTGATCTTTTGCCGACCCCCAAGGGCATCCAGGTCATCAGCATGCTCGACGGGCACCTTCTCACGCAACCCGATCTGACGGGCGAATGGGAGCATCGTCTGTCCGAGATTGAGAAGGGCGGCGGTGATCGCAAGGGGTTCATCGATGGGATAGCGGCGTTTGCCAAGGAGACTGTCGATCGTATTGAGGCCCTTGACGCAGAGCAACTGCGACCGGAACGCGTTGAACTTGGCTTGTGCCCCCGCTGCGGCGAGGAAACGGGCGAGATCATTAAGGAAAACAGCCGGGCATACGGATGCACGAGCTGGAAGAGCCGCGAAGAGACTGGCTGTGGTTTCGTCATCTGGAAGCGCGTTGCGAGCCGTACGGTCACGCCTGAGCTCGCGCGTCAGCTGCTCGAATCGGGCAAGACCACCGAGGTTGTCTCTGGCTTCCGGAGCAAGGCGGGGAAGCCGTTTCGAGCGCGCCTTGTGCTCAACGACGAAGGGAAGGTCGAGTTCGACTTTCCTGAGCGAAAAACGGCTGCTGCTACTCGGGAATAGCCCGTTCGCTCAAGTCGTTACCTCTAGTGCGGGGTAAAATACCTCGCCTAGGGAAGCTTCCTATTACACGTAGGGGGCGGTCCACCGTGCACAGGATGGGTATCCTGTGAGAGAACCCCAGCCGTAGGAGAGATGTGAGTCGTACTGCAACACCTTTGCTCGAGACAGAGCCTGGACGGGTCTTGCTCAGCACCGCCGAAGAGCGGGGCTACGTGGAGCCGAACGAGTTTGACGCGTTCATTACAGAGAACGAAGTAACCGATGAGGACGCCGCTGAGATCCGCGAGGTGCTTGACGCCGCTGGAGTCCAGATTGGCGTTCCGCAGTCAAAAGCTGCTGTCGGGAAACTTGATTTCACGCCTGGAGGCGTTACTGGGGCTGGCGATTCGCTGCAGCTCTTCCTCGCCGACGTTGGCCGCCACAAGCTGCTTACTGCCGCCCAAGAGGTGACCCTCGCCAAGCGCATCGAGACTGGTGATCCGGTCGCGAAGCGGACGATGATCGAGTCGAACCTGCGCCTCGTGGTGTCGATTGCCAAGGGATACCGCGGAGTCGGCGTTCCGTTTCTGGATCTCATCCAGGAAGGCACGATCGGCCTGAACCGAGCTGTCGAGAAGTTCGATTGGCGTCGCGGTTACAAGTTCTCGACCTACGCTACCTGGTGGATTCGCCAGTCCGTTCAGCGGGCCGTGGCCAATCAGGCACGCACGATTCGTGTGCCCGTCCACGTGGTGGAACGTCAGCAGAAGCTTTCCCGCGCCAAGCGGCGGCTCGAAGCTGAGCTCGGCTACGACCCGAGCCCTGAGCAGCTTGCCAAGGCGACGGGGCTAGAGCTCCAGCACGTTCAGGAGGCGCTAGACGCTGCCCATGCGTCGGTCAGTCTCAACCAGACGGTTGGGTCAGACGATGAGGGCGAGCTCGGCGACCTGTTTGCCGACACTGAAGCGGACGATCCGTTCGAGGAGGCAGAGGAATCGCTGCGCAAGCAGGGCGTCCGACGCGGCCTAGAGGCGCTCCCCGAGCGCGAGCGGCGCATTCTTCAGTACCGGTTCGGTTTCCAGGGCGACCCGTGGACGCTTGAGGCGATCGGTGAAGAGCTCGGATTGACCCGAGAACGGGTTCGCCAGCTCGAGGCGCAGGCGCTTACGCGGCTCGCCGCGATGCGAGATCTTGCTGCTGTAGCAAAGATCGAGCAGTAGCCACCCCCGTTTGGGAGGCGTGGGCACCCCTCATGTGAGGGGGCTCCCACCAAACGGGTACGCGTCTCCCTCGATATAGGGAAGGGCTGAACGGGGTACCGCGCCGATGTGTTGAGCGTGGATCAAGCAGAACGCAGAGAAATTCTTGCGCGGTACCTCAATCACGCTCGCCGTTTCGAAGAAGCGGCACAGCGTCGAGGCGCCGGCAGTAACTCCGCTGCGGAGGTTGTACCACTGCGGACGCCGCCAGCACGAAAGCTGGAGCAAGAGCCGACGGCGCGTGAGACTGAAGTTCTTCAGCTCATCGCTGAGGGTCTTGTGAATCGCGAGATCGGCGAGCGACTCTTCCTTTCAGAAGAGACGGTCAAGTCCCATGTGCGACACCTTCTAGCGAAACTGCAGGCGCGCAGTAGGGCCCATGCCGTCGCAATCGGATTTCGCCGAGAACTGGTCGACTAGAGCGCTTCGGCGCTCACGTCGTTCCATCAAGGGCGGACCCCCGCCAGGCGCCCCAATCCCTCGGTGGAGGGATGTGGACGCCTGGCTAAGGATCTACCACTTGTAAATGGATCTACCAGGCTCTCCAGCCACCGAAGAAGGCGGCTACAGCACCAAACGATCCGATGACCAGAGTCAGGCGGATTAGATTGCTACCCACGAAACTCTCCTCTCCTAAGGGGACCGACGGCGACGCGAGTATATCCCTTATCTGGGGGACGGGTCAACCCAACAAGTTGCCGCTCCTTGGGTACCTGGGAGCACTGATCTCAGGCGTCGCCGTCTGCGCGACATTCGTCTCCGGATACGGGTGGACCGGTCCGATTTGGGTCGTGGCACTGCTCTCGCTCGTCGCGGCTGCGGCCGAGCGCGGGAGCATTAGTTTGCTACCTGACCTCGACGTCTCCATCTCGTTGCTTCCCGTGGTATTCGCGGCTGTTGCGCTCGGGCCACTTGAGGCGATGATCGTCGGTGCTCTGTCGATGGCAACTCTGCCCATTCCGTTGATGAGGTGGGGCGTCTATACGGGATTACGAGCGCTTACCGGGGGCGTTGCGGGGATCGTTGGCGT
>JAUXJK010000083.1 GCA_030624785.1 Actinomycetes bacterium | reverse complement strand
ATCTACGCAACTCCGACCTGGTCATGTTCGACCGGCAAACCGAGACCTGGTGGCAACAGTTCGGCGGGGAGGGCATCGTCGGCGAGTTGGCGGGCGAGCTTCTCACGCAGGTCCCCGCGGCCGTAGTGGCGTGGGAAGACTTTGCGGCCCAGAATCCCACCGCGGACGTTCTGTCCCAGAACACGGGCTTCAGTCGCCCTTACGGCCAGAACCCATATGTCGGCTACGACACCATCGACCAGCCGCCTTTCTTCCCCGTAGAGAACCTCGACGACAACCGACTCCCGCCCAAGGAGCGCGTCGTTCTGCTTGACCGACCGAGCGGAACGGTGGCTATTGCGTTCAGTGCACTCGCGGCCGCCGGCACGATCGAGGTCGAGGTCGACGGTGAACTGCTCACGGTCGAGTTCGTGCCAGGCGTCAGCACCGCGCTCGGATCACCGTCGATTCCCGACGGAGAGGATCGCGGGTCGGCGCGCGTTACCGACGAGAACGGCTCGCTCGTGGCGTTCGACACGCCATTCTGGTTTGCCGTCGCGGCCTTCCGGCCGGACGCGACGATCATTCAGTAGTCGTCGCGCTCGGCGAGATCCTCGCCGGCCCTGGAGTTCCTAGATCTGCCAGCCGGTGAAGCGTGCGAGCTTGGTCAGCAGCCGAACGAAGTCGCCCGTGATCAACAGGACACCCATGGTGACAAGTATCGCTGACGATGTGTATGTGACGACTCGCCAGTGGCGCCGTAGAAATCCCATCAGGCTGAGTGCCCTCGTGAACGCGAGTCCGAACAGAAGAAACGGCACGCCGAGCCCGAGCGAATAGGCGGCCAACAGGGCCGCGGCCTCGGTTGGTTTCCCGACGAACGAAAGACTGAGGATCGCGGCGAGCGTAGGCCCAAGACATGGAGTCCAACCGACCGCAAAGACAACGCCAGTGACTCCTGCGGTGCCCACGTTCGCCTTCCCGCTCTTCCTGACCGAGAACTTTCGCTCCATCGCGATGATGCGCGGAAGCGGGACACCCGCATAGATGATGGCGGCGACGATGAGAAACGATCCCCCGATGATCTGCAGCAGCCGCTGATTCTGATTGAGTCCTGTCCCAAACCACGAGGCCCCAATCCCAAGCGCGATGAACATGCTCGAGAAGCCAAGCACGAACGCCGCGGTTGTGATCACAACCTTCTTTGGCTTTGCTCCGAGCTCGTCGAAGCCCACGCCTGACACGAAAGAGAGATAGCCCGGCACCAGCGGCAATACGCAGGGAGAGGTGAAGGACACCAACCCGGCAGCGAACGCCAGGGCGAGTCCTCCGGCCCCGAAATCGATCCCCATTCCTAGTAGAAGTCCAAACATCTCCATCGACTAGCCCCCGCTCACGAGCTCGAGCCCTAGCTCGAACTGCTCTACGTCGGCCCCTCCAGCGAGCCGTCCAACGATTCGATGCTGAGCATCGAGGAAGAACGTCGTGGGCATACCGGGTATCGCAAATGCGGCGCCCAGCTCGCCGCTTGGGTCGAACACGCTTGGAAACGTAAATCCGATCTCGCGTTGAAGCTCTTGAGCGTCGGATTCGCTGTCCTGGAAATTGATGCCGAGGACTTGAGCCTCGGGATGCTTGTCGGCGAACTCCTGCAGGTCAGGCAACTCGTCGCGACATGGCCCGCACCAGGACGCCCAGAAGTTGACGACAACGGGCATGCCCTCGAACTGGGCGAGGGAGACCTGCTCGCCCGTTGTCGGGTCAACTCCCTCGATCGAGGGAGCGGGTCGGCGCTCGTCAGCGTTGCCGGGAGCAGCGACCGGATCGCTGCCGCTGGAGCCACATGCCGCGAGAACAAGGATGGCTAGCGCTGCCGTCGCAATGACGGCGAGTGAAGTTTTTGTGTTGATCATTGGCCGTCTGGGTCGAGTTGTTCGCGATGAATCTGCTCGATAACGGCGTCGACGAGTGCAGGTGCCGGCGCCGGTTGTTGGGACTTCATCGAGCGGAGCCCTCCGACCGTGACGCGCAGGCACTCGTACATCGACGAGCAGCCCTCACACCACGCGAGGTGCTGTACCAACCGAAAACGCGCAAACCAACGGAGCTCCTCGTCGAGGTGCTCCGACATCCGGCTTTCGGTGTGCTCGTGCGAGCCGGTGAGTAGACGTCTCAGTGTGTTCATCGCGGAGTTCGATGCTTCCAAGGCCGTTTCCGATGCTAGCGTCAGTTGCGGTGTCTAGCGAGTCAGACCTCCTGCTCCGTGCAAGAGAAGGCGATGTGGAAGCCTACGCCGAGTTCGTGCGCGTGTTCGAGCGGCGCGTGCGCGCGCTCCTCGGGCGCCTCCTCAGTGACGAACGCGACGTGGAGGAGGCGGCACAGGACACATTCGTGCAAGCTTGGAGAAACCTTGCTCGCTTCCGCGGAGATTCTCAGCCGTTTACATGGCTGTATCGGATCGCCGTAAACGAGGCACTACAGCGAACGCGACGAAAGAAACTCGACCTACGCTCGCTCGACGATCTACACCCAGGAGACTCCAGTTTCTTTGATCCCAGATCCAACGTCGATACCCTCGCCGAAAACCGCGAGCTCTCGTCGTTCCTCGCAGCGAAGCTACGTGAGCTTCCATTCGAGTATCGGGCTCCACTCGTGCTGCGCGATATCGAAGGCTGGTCGAATCAAGAGGTCGCGGACGCGCTCGAACTCTCGCTCCCTGCAGCAAAGAGCCGGATACACCGTGCTCGCAGCCAGCTTCGCGACGTCGTCGAAGTGCGACGCAATCAGGAAGCTAGCGACTCTTCGCAGGACACCACGGCTCCCTGACCCACTTTGCTCGAGCTACGCGGGGGCCCGGCCGTGAACCTCGTCGATCTTCTTGTGGTCGTGGTCGTGGCGGTCTCAGCTCTCGCCGGCTGGCGCCGCGGACTCGTCGCGCAACTCGTCTCATTTAGTGGCGTTCTCCTGGGAGCGATCATCGGTGGGCGCGTTGGCCCCCTCCTCCTCTCAGAGGGCTCCGAGTCGGCCTGGGTGCCACTCGCGAGCCTGATCGGGGCACTCTGTGGCGCGCTCGTGCTGCAGTTGGCCACCAGCGCTCTTGGGACATCGATGCGCTCACGGATCATCCCGAGTCGCTTTCGTACTGTGGACTCGGCCGGTGGTCTGGCCACCGGTGCGATCGTTGGGGTCTGCGTCATGTGGCTCATAGCCGTTCTCGCTCTCCAGCAGCCCGCCGTTGGACTGCGTAGCCAGGTTGAAGGGTCGTTCATGCTCACGCGCCTCGTCGATCGCATTCCGGCGCGAAGCGTGCTGGCCGCATTGGAGTCGCTCGATCCGCTCCCTCTCCTCTCGGGTATTCCGCACGCGACACTGCCCGAGCCGGATCCCTCGGTCATCGACATTCGACAGGCTCGATCGGTGCGATCCAGCGTGGTCGAGATCGTGGGCACCTCATGCGGTATCCGCGCCCAGGGCTCCGGCTGGGTCGCTGGGGACAACATCATCGTCACCAACGCCCATGTAGTCGCCGGACAACGTGATACCCGCGTCCTAACTCCCGGACAGCAGGATCTCGGAGCCGATCTCGTCTATCTGGACATCGAGAACGACGTTGCGATCTTGCACGTGCCACGCCTGGATGCCCCTGTACTCCAGCTGGCCGACGCCACAAAACATGGCGAGACCGTGATCATGCTGGGCTATCCGCGAGGCGGGCCCCTGATGGCGGACTATGCGACAGCCGGTCGAGCCACAAAAGTGATCGCCCCGAACGCACTCAACCGGGGTCGGGGTTTCCGGACGGTTGTGCCCCTGCGTGGACGCGTCGAGCCCGGAGAGTCAGGCGGACCGATCGTCAACGTCGACGGTCGGGTCATGTCGATGGTCTTCGGCGCTACCGAGGAGGGCGAAGGCAGCGTGGGAGTGCCGCTCTCAGCAATTCGAACCGCTCTCGATGCCAACTTTCGTCCCGTAGCGGCAGGCGGCTGCGTCCGCTAGATCGGTTGCGGCGGGGAGTTCCGTGCCGCAGAGAGAGAACTAGGCAAGCCCGGAGCGATGCTCGACGCGCGTGCCGCGTCCAATCAATACGTCACTCACTAGCGTGGGCGCGAATAACCCGTGCTCGACAACCCCAGGGGTCGCGTCGAGGCGGCCCGCAAGCTCTTCGGGATCGTCGATCGGGCCGGTGTAGTCGGCGATGATGTTTCCGTCGGGACTCCGATCGACGCCACGGCGCTCGGCGCCACCAAGACGCCAAAGAGTCGCGGCAACACCAAACGCGAGGACCTCAAGTGGGACGGGGGGCTCGAGACGATCGACACACTTGTCTGCCGTCGCGATCACAACGAACCTATCGGCGGCCGCCGCCACGACCTTCTCCCGCGTATGCGCGGCGCCGCCCCCCTTCACGAGCCAGCCGCTCGGCGCGATCTGATCGGCACCGTCGACCGCGATATGCAGCCGGTCGAAGCTGTCGAACGGTTCCACGCTAAACCCGAGCCGGGTCGCCGCGTCGGCCGTTTGAAGGGAGGTTGCGACGCAGGTCAGGTCGAGCTCGCGCCGCGCAAGTGCAGGCAGGAAGTAGCCGACGGTCGAACCCGTCCCCAGACCGACGCGCATGCCGCTCTCGACCAGCCCGGCCGCAGACTCGGCCGCCAGCCGCTTTTCATCGTCATGCGTAGTGTCGTTCGTCAACTCAATCCCAATCGTGACCAGCCGTTGGACGTTAGCGCCAACCGACCACGAGCGAAGGCCTGTGGGGTCCGCCGCTCGCGACACGCGGCCGACAACGTGTACTTGAAGCCGACGCTACAGTGCCCAGCGTGGCCGTGACGCGCGCTCTCCTCGAAAAGCGATGGAGCGAGCTGCGGCAACTGATGACGGAAGCAGACCTCGATGGTCTTCTGCTCGCCGGGCGCGGGATCCTGGCCTCGTACGGCTACGTCGTCTATGCGACGGGATACACGCCACTGCTTCGCAACTCGTACGTCTACATCGACGCCGGCTCAGAGCCGACACTCTGGGTTCCATCAATCAGCGACGAGGCGATCGTCCGCGAGCGCGGCCTCATCTCAGACGTTCGCGCGACGGGCGAGTCCGATTGGACGGGCGCAGCCGTGCCGATGGCGGAGGCCGTCGCGACCGACATCGCATCTCGTGCACCGGCGCGGGTTGGCGTGGCGGGATTCGGCGCCATCGTGCCTCCTGCAGACGAACAAACGCTCAAACGCGTGCTGGCAGCCATCGACGTTGTCGATGGCACGCCGGTAGCGCAGAACGCAAAGGCCCGCAAGAGCGCCGACGAGCTCGTCGGGGTGCGCGCGTCCGTGGCGCTGGCCCGCGAAGCCTACGACACCGCACCAGGCTTGCTCCGCCCCGGCGTGGCGACGCAGCACGTTGTCGCGGAGCTCGAGCGCATCCTGAGGAACGCCGGCGCGCTCGAGCTCATCGTCTTCGTTGACCGAGGCCCGTACGTTGCTCGCCGCTTCACGGAAACGATCCTCGCAGCAGGCGACCTGGTGAGTGTTCTCGTCGAGGTCGCAAACAAGGACGGCTACTGGGTCGAGATCGGCGGCCTTTTCTCGCTTGGCACACCGTCGCAGGCCGACCGCGCACTCGCTTCCGCCTGCTACGAGGCGCTAGATGGCGCTGCTGCAACGTGTCGGCCGAACGTGCCGGTCGCCGAGGCTGCAGCACTCTTCGACCGGGTCGCGGCATCGAATCAACTACGCACGGGACTCGGCCTGGGTCACGGAGTCGGAATTGATCACGACCTTCCGGTGATTACAGCGGCGTCTGAAAGCGTTTTCGAAACGGGGCACGTCGTGTCGATACATCCAAATCTGCTCACCGAGAACGGCGACTCCGGTGCGATCGTCGCCGACGGCGTCATCGTCGGAGCGGGCGATAACAAGCCTGAGCGCATCTCGGGTCTCGAGTCTCAGCTGACGATCCTCAGCGTCTAGTTCCAGCTCGCTCGTGCTGCGTGATCTCGTGGCCGGGGTGCTCAAACTGCAGCCAGCCCAGAAGGGAAACGCCGATGACTGATGACCGAAGAGGCCGCGTCTACGCCGTCGGCGCCGCGAAGGATCGTCTCGATGTGGCGGACGTTGATCTCCTCTCTGATTGCGATCCCGCGTTCATCCACACCGATCCGTGGCGCGCGCTACGCATCCTTGGAGAGTTCGTCGACGGCTTCGACGCACTTGCGCGCGTTGGCGAGGCCGTCTCGGTGTTTGGGTCCGCGCGCCTGCGTCCGGGCAACGCCTACTACGACGCCGCCGTCGAGGTGGGGCGCGAGTTCGCCAACCGAGGCGTAGCAGTGATTACCGGGGGCGGTCCGGGAATCATGGAGGCCGCAAACAAGGGCGCGCACGAAGCGGGCGGCCTGTCGATTGGCTGCAACATCGAACTCCCTCACGAACAGGAATCCACCGAGTTTGTGAATCTGGGCGTCGACTTCCGTTACTTCTTCGTGCGCAAGACCATGTTCGTGAAGTACTCGACGGCCTTCGTCGTCTTCCCGGGAGGGTTCGGAACACTCGACGAGCTTTTCGAGTCTCTCACTCTGATTCAGACCGGGAAGATCGAGCGGTTCCCGGTCGTCCTGTTCGGGAGCGACTACTGGGGCGGCCTGATCGACTGGATTCGAACGACGATGGTCACCGAGGGCGCTCTCACCGAGGACGAGGTCGGCCTGTTCACGGTAAGTGATGATCCCATCGAGTGCTGCGACCTCGTCATGGACGTTACGAGATGAGCGAATCGATCTCCGTAACGTTTCTCCACCCGGAGCAGCAGACGGTCGCAGACGTGACCGAGAGTCTCGTCGCGTTCCTCGCGTCGGCGCGCGAGGAGGTCGCCGTTGCGATCTACGATTTCAGTGTCGACGGCCCCCCCGCCGCCGCGATCGCCGCCACGCTGCAGGAACTCGATCGCAGTGGCGTGCGCGTGCGCATGGTCGATCACGACGAGCGCGTCAACGACTACAAGAGCACTGTCCCTGCGCCTCAGAAGCCGCCTGAGTTCATCGACTCGCTGGGTCTGGACGTGCGGCCGGTAACTGACCGCTTCGGCTTGATGCACCACAAGTATGCGGTCGTGGACGGCTCACGACTATGGACTGGCTCGCTGAACTGGACGGAAGACGCTTTCGCCTTGCAAGAGAACTGTTTCCTCATTGTCGAGGACGTGGCGATCGCCGCGATGTATCTCGCAAATTTCGAGGAGCTCTGGACGAGCAGGGAAGTGGAAGGAACTGGAGCCCACGACCACGAAACGCGCTCACTGGAGTGCAAGGGCGACACCGTTGGAGTGCGCCCGATCTTCTGCCCTGGCCGCGGCCCCGAACTCGCGAGTGAGATCGCAGCAGCGATGCGCCACTCGCGCGAACGAATCCTGATCTGCTCGCCCGTTCTCACCTCGGGCCCGATCCTCGGGGCACTCAGCGACGTCGTTGATCGCGACGGGCTGCGGATCTCGGGTGTGGTCGACGGCTCGATGATGCGCGGTGTGATGCGGCAGTGGGATCGAGACACGCCCGACTCCTGGAAACCTGCCGCGTACCGCTTTCTCGCACGGCGCGTCGGCCTGGTGGGGCGCCCGTCGACTCCCTGGGGCCCGCACCGACCGCATGACTACATGCACGCGAAGGTAATCGTCTGCGACGAGCATGCCTACGTCGGCTCCTACAACCACTCGCGCTCAGGTGAAGAGAACGCCGAGAACGTCCTTGCGCTCACCGGCGGCTGTGCCGTCGCCGACCTCGCCACCGAGGTCGAGAAAGTGATCGAGCGCTACGCCGATGGTGACAACGGCGCCGAGTCCGAGTAGCCAACCCGACGGTACCCACCGCCGCGGTGGCGGTAGGCTTTGCGCTACGTGAGCCACGCCGACACGATCAGAGCATTCTTTCGCCTCTTCGACGAGGAAGACGTCACGAGTCTCCTCGAACTCTTCGCAGACGACTGCTCCTTCAGCATGATCCTGTATGACCGGGACCTGCAGGGCAAGGAAGAGCT
>JAUXJK010000077.1 GCA_030624785.1 Actinomycetes bacterium | reverse complement strand
GCGTCTGCTCGTCAGCGCGGTAGCTCGAGCGAACCAGCGGCCCTGAGAAGACTGAGCCAAATCCCATTGCCTCGCCCTGCTCGCGGAACATCGTGAACTCGTCTGGATGCACCCAGCGGTCGATCTCGGCGTGCTTGGACGAAGGCTGGAGATACTGGCCGATCGTCACCACGTCGACGTCGTGACTTCGAAGGTCGCGCATCGTCTCCTCGATCTCGTCGTTCGTTTCGCCGAGGCCGACGATGATCCCGGACTTGGTCAGCATGTCGTAGCTGGCGAGCTCTTTGGCGCGTTTGAGCAACCAGAGGGCGCGGTCGTACTCAACTTTGGCGCCACGCATCCGCTTGTGAAGGCGCCTGACCGTTTCGATGTTGTGGTTAAAGACATCGGGTTGTTCGCTCAGTACGGTTGCAAGTGCGTCCTCTTCGACCCCGAGGAAGTCGGGAGTCAGAATCTCGACAGAGGCGTCTGGCAACGTGTCCTTGAGCGCTCGGATCGTCGCCGCATAGTGAGCCGCGCCACGATCGGGAAGATCGTCGCGGTCAACTGAGGTGACCACAACATGTCCGAGCCCCATCTCGCGCGCTGCGTGCGCGAGGCGGTCCGGCTCGAGAGGATCGGGCGGATCAGTAGGCCGTCCCGACTTGACGAAGCAGTAGCGGCAGGCACGCGTACACGTGTCGCCGAGAATCTGAAACGTCGCCGTTCCTCGACCCCAACACTCAGCGATGTTCGGACAGCGCGCTTCTTCACAGATCGTGTTGAGGCCCTGGCTCTGCACCAGATCCTTTACTTCGAGATAGCGCGTATCGGCGCTTGGCGCGCTCACCCGCATCCATTCCGGGCGGCGTGGTCTTCCTGCGATCGGAAGAGATTTCATCGATTCACCGTACCGAAACCGCCTCGTCAGTGGGCGCTTGCTCGCCCTTGGAGCGCTCGGCGATCCGCTCGTGACTGGGCTGGGGCCATAGGTCGGCCACGTCACACGCGGGAAGTGGCTCAAGCGAGAGATCGAAGACGTCGCCCAGGGTCTCGGCAGCGCTTTCGCGTACGTCTCCGACGGAGATCGAGCGTCCAAGCTCGGCCGTGAGGGTGGTGAAGGCCGCGTCCTCGAGCCCGCACGCCGTGATCCACTCCGTGAACGGTGCGGGATCTAGGTCAACGTTCAGTGCATATCCATGCGTCGTGACCCACCGAGAGACATGAACGCCGATCGAGCAGATCTTGCGGGGTGGTCGGTCGAGCCAGACCCCGGTGAGGCCATCGAACCGGCGCGCTTCGAGCTCGTAGACTTGGAGTGTTCGGATCACCGCTTCCTCGAGATCGCGGCAGTAGCGCTTGACGTCGCGCCCGTGGCGATTCAGATCGAGGATCGGGTAACAGACGAGCTGGCCGGGTCCGTGGAACGTGGACTTGCCGCCGCGGTTCGTCTCCACGATCTCGACGTTGGCGTCCGCCGGAACATGAAGCTCCTCTTCGTCCGTTCGACGACCGCATGTGATCGTGGGCGGATGCTCGAGCAGAATGACGCTGTCCGGGATCGCACCCTGACCCACCGCCGCGGCGACGGACTGCTGTAGGGCCCACGCGTCACGGTATGGAACGCATCCGAGATCAAACAGGTAGCCGAGTCGACTCATACTCGGCCGAGCTAGCTCGAAACTCGGGTGAGGCTAGTACCGCGATTCATCCCACGTCTCAAGGTTCGTCCTGAGATCGCGCATGAACGGCGCGGCGTAGGCACCGTCGATCAGCCGGTGGTCATAGGTCAAACACAGGTTCATCATCGGCTTGATCGCGATCGAATCGTTGCCGTTCTCGTCGTTGACGACCCACGGCCGCTTGACGATCGCTTCGACGTCAAGGATGGCGGACTGCGGCTGGTTGATGATCGGTGTCCCGAAGATCGCTCCAAAACCGCCGGGGTTGGTGATCGTGAAGGTTCCACCCTGAACGTCGTCGGGGGAGAGCTTCTTGTTGCGGGCTCGGTCGGCGAGGTCGTCGATGGCGCGAGCGATGCCGAGAAGGTTCTTCTCTTCGGCGTTCTTGATCACTGGAACGATCAGGCCTTTGCCGTCGTCGAGAGCGACCGCAATGCCGACGTTGATATAGCTCCGCGTAATGATCTGGTTGCCGCGGATCTCGCCGTTGATCCAGGGCCACTGAGTTACTGCGTCGACCGCTGCCCGGGTGATCAATGCGAGGTACGTGAGCCGCACTCCATGCTGCTCGGCGTACTCGCCCTTGAGGCGCTCACGGATCGCCACTACGCGTGACATGTCGATCTCAAAGGCCGTCGTCACGGGAGCTGAGACCTCGAGTGAATGCCGCATGTGCTCTGAGATGGCCCGACGCATGACGCTCAAGCGCTCGGAATGCTCGCCCGGTGCGAGTTCCTGAGCTGGCTCCGGAGACTTCTGAACGGGCTTGGGAGCATCGGGCGTAGCCGCTACGGGTGTGGCAGCGGCCGGCGGCGGGGCACTTGCGGGTGTTGCCGGGGCGGTCGGTGCTCCCGACTCGATGAAGGCGAGAATGTCCTTCTTGGTGACCCGTCCACCACGACCCGTGCCCGGCACAGTGGAGACGTTGATGCTGTGTTCTGCGGCGATCCGTGCAACGACAGGCGAGACGAATGATCGCCGCTCGTCGTCAGTGCCGGCCTTGGCGGCGGGGGTCGCCTCAACCGCCGGCGCGGCCGGGGGCTCGTTCGGCGCTGCGACGGTGGGTTCGGGATCAGTGGGAACAGCCGGCGCCGCAACCGCGGCGCCCTCGCCTGCCTGAAGCGTGCCGATCACCGTTCCAACTTCGACGGTTTCGCCCTCGGCTACGAGAATCTCGCTAAGCACACCACCGGCTGGCGACGGGACCTCCGTGTCGACCTTGTCGGTTGAGATCTCGAGGAGCGGCTCGTCCGGGGCAACCGTTTCACCGATGGCCTTGAGCCATTGCGTTACGGTGCCCTCGGAAACCGAGACACCCATCTGGGGCATGACCACCTCGACTGCGGTTCCGGCTGCCACTCCAACTCCTTCGTTGTCGGCCTCGTCGTCTGGAGGCTACGTTAAATCAGTACGCCAGTAGCTCGCGTAGCGCGTGCAACACGTCTTCGACCTGGGGCAGGAAACGCCTTTCGAGTGAAGGTGCGAGTGGGACGGGGCAGTCAGGCGCCGTCAATCGTTGCGGCGGCGCATCGAGATATTCGAAGCTCTCGGCGGCGACCGTGGCGAGAATCTCAGCGCCGAATCCCGCCGTGTACGTATCTTCATGCAGGACGAGCAGTCGCGAGGTCTTCCTGACCGAGTTGAGGACAGCATCGCTGTCCCACGGCAGAATCGACCTCAGGTCGACGATCTCGACGGAAACGTCCTCAGCGGCCAGTGCCGCGGCTGCTTCGATCGCGACATGCAGCATGGCACCCCACGTCACCAGCGTGACGTCGTCGCCGTCGCGCTCCAGTCGAGCGGTGCCGATCGGCACTGTGAAGCGCTCCTCGGCAACGTCACCTCGGATCCGCCTATAGAGGTGCTTGTGTTCGAAGAACAGCACGGGGTTCGGGTCGTCGACCGCGCTGGCGAGGAGACCCTTCGCATCGCTTGGCGTCGCGGGACACACGATCTTGAGGCCAGGTACGTGTGCGAAGCTCGACTCCGGATTCTGCGAATGGAACGGGCCCCCAGCGAACCCGCCGCCCGATGGGAGTCGGATGACGATTGGAACCGGCGTGCCCGCCCGCCAATGCTGCTTTGCAGCGACCGTCACAAGCTGGTCCCAAGCGCACGAGACGAAGTCTGCGAACTGCATCTCTGCAACGGGGCGCAGCCCCATGAGCGCGGCGCCGGTGCAGCCACCCACGATCGCGGTCTCTGAAAGGGGTGCGTCGATAACGCGCCACTCGCCGAACGTCTCCTGCAGACCGTTGGTGACCTTGAACGCTCCGCCGTAGGCGCCGATGTCCTGGCCGATCAAGAACACGCGTTCATCGCGTTGCATCTCAGTACGAAGGCTCTCGGCGATCGCTTCGAGATAGGTGCGCTCCGCCACTAGCTGAAGTGGGGGGCTTCGAGAGCGTCGCGTGCCGCGTAGACCCCATCGAGTAAGGAGTCGGCGTTCGGCTCAGGGCTTGCTTCAGCGAGTTTCAGGGCTTCGTTGAGTGCTTGCTTGACCGCGCTTTCAAGTTCGCGCTGCTCATCGGGGGTGAAGTCGACGTGTTCGACAAGCCATCGATGGAACTGGTCGATCGGGTCGCGGTCCCGATACTCGTCTATGAGCTCGCGAGGAACATAGGACGCGTCGTCGTGAACGCCGTGACCTTCGAGCCTTAGAGTCACGGACTCGATCAGAGTTGGTCCCCCGCCACTGCGCGCTTTCTCGATTGCCAGATGCGTCTCGCGGTACACCGACAGCAGCTCTGTCCCGTCGACTACGACGCCATCGAAGCCGTACGCGAGCGCTCGCTCGGCCAGGTGCTCGATCGCGTACTCAAGTCTGTTCGGAGTGGAGTACGCGAAGTGGTTGTTATTGCAAATGAATACGACTGGGAGCTCGCGTGTTCCCGCGAGGTTCATTGCTTCGTGGGCGTCCCCCCTTGCCGAGGAACCGTCCCCGAACCACCCGACAGCCACACGCTGCTCGTCGCGAATTCGGAACGCGAGCGCGCAGCCGGTCGCCACGGGCAGCATCGCCGGCAGGTGGCTGACCATTGTGATCAGCCCGAGGTCGAACTCGGCAAAGTGGACGTTGCCGTCACGTCCCACGGAGGGTCCGCCTTGGCGGCCCATGTACTGGGCAAGGATCTTCCAGGGCTGTGTGCCCCGTGCGAGATGGACACCGATATTGCGTTGGATAGGTGTCCCAACATCGTCCGGTCCCATGGCAGACCCGATTGCGACCGCCGATGCCTCGTTGCCGAGTCCTGTGTAAAAGCTGCCGGGGATCTTGCCTTGCTTAAACAGTGTGCGCCCGCGATCCTCGATCCCGCGGGTCAACAGCATGTTGCGATACATGCTCACGAGATCAGTCCGGTCGAGGCCGATCTCACGGGCCTCGTCGAACGAGGCAACGGGATTGGCATGGCGCACTTCTGACACGGCTCGCTGGCACTGTATCCGCCCGCACCGTCGCATCAGGCCGGTTCGCGCCCACCGGAAGGCCTGGGTGCGGCTAGATTCGGGGTGTGGGTAGTGCATCCGACTGGCTCCGCGAGGAGCGAAGGAAGACCCTCGGCGACTGGGTCGCGGTATGCACGAAGTGCGGGCACGGCCAACGGTACTTCGAGGAGATCGAGGACGAGCTCGACCGAACCTGCCCAACCTGCGGTGCCGAGTTATTGCTGCACTGTCCCGCGTGCCAGGCGCGGATCAGCTCGATGTTCACGGTCGCGTGTGAAGAATGCGAGACGCCGCTACGCGCGTCGGAGCAGTTCGGCAGCCCCATTCGCCGAAAGCCGCGCGGCAAGAACTAGCCAGACGAGAGCGAGCCGCCCTCGCACGTCGATGCCCGCGTCTTCACGTCAGTCGCGCCGGTCGCGAATCTCAGAGAAAAAGATCACCGTGACTGTCTCCTCTTCGGAGACGTCTCGGTTGTAGAGCTGGCTCAAGAACGTCGCCATCTCCTCCGGGCGACGCAGCTGAGGGCTGTCGTGCTCGATCTCACGCGGCGAGCAAGCCCCGAGCGTCTTGACCTCGATCTTGTCGATCACCGCGTCGAACATCTTCTCGCGGGGACCGAAGCGCGTGCCCACCAGCACCGACACGATCATTCCCTTCTTGTACTTCCGCGACTTGTCGCCCACCCGAATGGTTGATGTCTTGCGGTGGGACCGCAACTGATCGGCGACGATGGGGGAGTAGAAGTTCAGCGCGTACATGAAGGGTGGCTCCACGGTTCGAGTGGGAGCGGCGCCAACTATAGCCACAGGCCTCCCGTTGCTCGGCTGCGGCGGGTGGGCAGCTCGGGATGTGTAGCTGGTGCGCGTCCTTGTGGCCAGCACATCCTCGCTGGCACTCGTTCGGGGCGTGTGCCAGTTCACCCTGATCAGGCCCACGCGATTGCGCTATTGTGGCGTTGGCACTCTCATGCCGCGAGTGCCAATTTCTGGGAAAATACGCAAGGAGGTCGGGTTAATGAACCTGCAACCGTTGGGGGATCGACTCATCGTCGAAGCCACCGAGGAAGAGGATGTTACGGCAAGCGGCATCGTGCTTCCGGATACCGCTAAGGAGAAGCCGCAGCGCGGCCGGATACTTGCGGTGGGCCCCGGTGCGTTGAACGACAAGGGTGAGCGCGTCGCACTCGACGTAGAAGTTGGCGACGACGTCATCTACTCGAAGTACGGCGGGACGGACATCAAGCTCGAAGGTGACGAATGGCTCATCCTTCGCGAGTCCGACATCCTCGCCAAAGTCGTTGAGACCACAAAAAGGAAGAAGAAATAGCGCCTAGCCGCGCGTATTGAATGAAGGAGGATTCACCGAATGGCACACAAGGAGTTGCTGTTCAACGAGGATGCTCGACGTGCGCTGGAACGCGGCGTCAACACCCTCGCGAACGCTGTCAAGGTCACGCTCGGCCCCAAGGGTCGCTACGTGGTACTCGACAAGAAGTTCGGAGCTCCCACGATTACGAACGACGGCGTCACAATCGCTCGAGAGATCGAGGTCGAAGACGTCTTCGAGAACCAGGGCGCACAGCTTGTGCGCGAGGTCGCCACAGCGACGAACGACGTCGCTGGCGACGGTACGACGACGGCGACCATACTTGCCCAGGCCATCGTTCGCGAAGGTCTAAAGAACGTTGCTGCAGGTGCGAACCCGATGGCAATCAAGCGTGGCATCGAAGCCGCGGTTGACTCGATCGTCGAGAGCCTGCGCAAGCAGAGCAAGGAGATCTCGGGCAAGGAAGACATCGCTCGAGTCGCCACCATCTCGGCGCGCGAGCGCGAGATCGGTGACGTCATCGCTGACGCGATCGAAAGGGTCGGCAAGGACGGCGTAGTAAACGTCGAGGAGGGCCAGACATTCGGGCTCGACCTCGAGTTCACCGAGGGCATGCAGTTCGACAAGGGCTACCTGTCGCCGTACATGATCACCGACTCGGATCGCATGGAAGCGACGCTCGACGATCCCTACATCCTGATCGCGAACTCAAAGATCACGGCTGTAAAGGACATGCTGCCGGTGCTCGAGCAGGTCATCCAGGCAGGCAAGCCGCTGCTGATCGTGGCGGAGGATCTCGAAGGCGAGGCCCTCGCGACGATCGTCGTGAACAAGCTTCGCGGAACGTTCTCCGCAGTCGCCGTCAAAGCTCCAGGATTCGGAGACCGGCGCAAGCGGATGCTCGAAGACATCGCGATCCTGACGGGTGGCGAGGTCATCACCGAGGACATGGGCCTCAAGCTCGAGAGCACGAAGCTCACGCAGCTCGGTCGTGCGCGCAAGGTCGTCGTCGACAAGGACGCGACAACCATCATCGACGGTGGTGGCGCATCGGCTGGAATCAAGAGCCGCATCCAGCAGATCAAGGGCGAGATCGAGTCGACCGACTCCGATTTCGACCGCGAGAAGCTCCAGGAGCGTCTCGCGAAGCTGGCTGGCGGTGTTGCAGTCGTCAAGGTAGGCGCTGCCACCGAGACCGAGATGAAAGAGAAGAAGCACCGCGTCGAAGACGCCTTGCAGGCCACCCGAGCTGCCCTCGAGGAGGGCATCGTTCCAGGTGGTGGTGTCGCACTATTGCAAGCGATCGACTCGCTCAATATCGATGACTACGAGGGCGACACGAAGACAGGTCTCAAGATCGTCGCCCGAGCGCTCGAAGAGCCGGTACGCACACTCGCTAACAACGCGGGCCTCGAGGGCTCGGTCATTGTCGACAAGGTGCAGAACGCTCGGAAGGGCGTGGGTCTCAACGCTGATACTAATGAGTTGGAAGACCTGGTCAAGGCCGGAATCATCGATCCCACCATGGTGACCCGCTCCGCGCTTCAGAACGCCGCATCGATTGCGAAGAACATCCTCACAACCGAGTGCATCGTCGCTGAGGCGCCCGAGCCGGATGGCGGCGGAGGAGCCCCAGGAGGTATGCCAGGCGGCATGCCTGACATGATGTAACCAGGCATATTCTGCCGAACTAGACGGAGGGCGGCTACGGCCGCCTTCCGTCGTTCTGGCCCGCGTTTGTCGCAGTTCTCTACGGCTACTCGCCTGGGTCGCTCGGAGGATTCGCCGGGATCGCCGTCTCGCCAGTGTCCTCGTCAGGGACCTGCGCGTCTGCTTCCTCGTGCGCCGACTCGGTCTTGCGAACTCGGCGTGCCTGCCGGCGCTTGAAAGTGAACTTCCCGATTCTGTAGAGGGC
>JAUXJK010000328.1 GCA_030624785.1 Actinomycetes bacterium | reverse complement strand
TGATCTGGCCGTAGCCCGAGTCACTGAGTACGCGGGCGTACGCCGTGCGGGAGCGTTCGGCCGCTTCCTGCTGTGCATCGCTCGCCCAGTAGAGAGCCGAGCGGTATTGCGTTCCTCGATCGTTGCCCTGACGCATCCCCTGCGTCGGATCGTGGTTCTCCCAGAAGATGCGCAACATCTCCTCATAGGTGGCGGCACCCTCGTCATAGACCACCAGCACGACCTCGGTGTGTCCCGTACGTCCCGAGCACACCTCCTGATAGGTCGGGTTGGGCGTGTAACCGCCGGCGTAGCCAACGGCCGTCGAGTAGACGCCGTTCGCTTCCCAGAACTTGCGCTCCGCGCCCCAGAAACAGCCCATTCCGAACACAGCTCGCTGCGTTGAATCGGGGAACGGAGGCTCGAGCCGATTCCCATTCACAAAGTGCTCGGCCGGTACCGAAATAGCCTGTTCTCGACCGGGAGGCGCATCATCTCGCGACGTCAACTCGTTCCTCAACCGTTTCATGAATGCCACCGTGTCCTCCGTCCGGGAAACGCCGATCTACCCAAGAGAGTACGTGTTGATCGGAGATATGGCCCCACTACGCCCGGCGAATCGCTAGGTTCCGTATATGGCAATAATCGTGCAGAAGTTCGGCGGAACAAGCGTCGGCGATGCGGAGCGCATCCAGCGCGTTGCCAAGCGAGTCGCAGCAACCGCACGCAAGGGGCACAGGGTGTGTGTCGTCGTATCGGCGATGGGGAAATCGACCGACGAGCTGATCGCGCTCGCCAACCAGGTTTCATCACGCCCCCACCCCCGTGAGCTCGACATGCTCCTAACTGCCGGAGAACGAATCTCGATGGCGCTCCTATCCATGGCAATCGACGAGCTCGGGCAGGAGGCAATCTCGTTCACAGGCTCCCAGGCAGGGATCCTCACCGATACCGCTCACGGCCGAGCAAGAATCGTCGAGGTGCGCGGCCGCCGAGTATCGGAAACCCTCGCGGCCGGCAAGATCGCGATCGTCGCTGGCTTCCAGGGAGTCTCGGCAACCGCCGACGTAACGACCCTTGGTCGCGGAGGCTCGGACACGACTGCGGTGGCGCTTGCCGCATACCTCGGCGCCGACAGTTGCGAGATATACACCGATGTCGACGGGGTCTATACAGCCGACCCACGCGTCGAACCTACCGCGCGTAAGCTCAACGAGCTCGCTTACGAGGAGATGCTCGAACTATCGTCTTGCGGCGCGAAAGTGCTCATGGTGCGCTCGGTCGAGTACGCACGAAACCACGATGTACCAATCCACGTTCGCTCGTCGTTTGCCGACACGCCCGGCACGTGGGTGAGGAAGGAGTCTGACCTCATGGAGAAGGCGATCATCTCGGGAATCGCCCACGACACGTCTGAGGCCAAGGTGACGATCTCAAGCGTCCCGGATCGACCTGGCATTGCAGCGCGCCTGTTTCGAGCCCTTGCCGATGCGGGTGTGAATATCGACATGATCGTTCAGAACATCGCCGCCGGCGGCCAGACGGATATCTCATTCACCGTGCCGCGAAGCGACCTCGACCGCGCCGAAGAGCTGCTTAGACCAATCGCCGAAGAGATCGACGCGGCAGGTGTCTTGACTGATCGAAACGTCGGCAAGGTTTCGTTGATCGGCGCTGGCATGCGCTCCCACCCCGGCGTTGCGGCGCGCACCTTCGAAGCGCTGGCCGAAGCCGGCATCAACATCGAGATCATCTCCACCTCGTCAATCCGAATTTCTTGCGTGGTCAAGGCCGACGACGTAGAGCGCGCCGTCCAGGTCATCCACGAGGCGTTCCGCCTCTCGGACGAGGTGGTCTACGAGGAAGAAAGTCCTTCAGCCGCCGCGGCCGAGTAGTCGCGGCCCGGGACCCTGACGTGACCTTCTACCGAACCGGCGAGCCACACGGCCTCAGCCGAAACCCGTTCAACGAGCTGGTCGTGCCGCGCCCGATCGGCTGGATCTCAACTCTTGATGCGGCTGGCGCTGTCAATCTCGCGCCCTACTCGTTCTTCAACGCGGTCGCCTATGTTCCACCCACGGTGATGTTCGCGGCGACCGGGCCACACCAACACGGTGGCGAGAAAGACTCGGTCGCGAACATCCGGGCGACGGGTGAGTTCGTTTTCAACCTCACCACCTGGGCGCTGCGAGATGCCGTCAACGCGAGCTGCGTCGCCGCCCCTCATGGTGTCGACGAGTTCGAGATCGCGGGCCTAACGAAGGCTCCTTCGACGATCGTCAAGCCGCCACGTGTCGCAGAGAGCCCTGTCCACCTGGAGTGCACCCTCGCGAAGATCGTGGAGCTTCCAACGCCCGACGTCACGGATCCCAACACGGTTGTGTTCGGGGAGGTCGTCGGAGTTCACATCGACGACGACGTCATCGTTGACGGCCTCGTGGATGTGCTGAAGCTCGACCCGATCGCCCGGCTCGGATACGACCAGTACGCACGGGTGACCGAGGTGTTCTCGATGACGCGCCCAGACTGGCCCTCGCCGTGACGAGTCGAGACCGACCCCTAGAAGGCGTTCGAGTCCTCGACCTCTCGAACCTGATGGCCGCTCCGATGGCGGCGATGTACCTCGCCGACTTCGGAGCAGACGTCATCAAGGTCGAGCATCCCGAGCGCGGCGACGAGCTTCGTAACTGGGGCCGAAAGAAGGACGACGTCGGGCTGTTCTTCAAGGTCGCAAACCGCAACAAACGCACGATCACGCTGAACCTGTCGAAGCCTGAAGGGCAGGACATCGCACGGCGGCTCGCAGAGAACGTCGACGTGGTGATCGAGAACTACCGCCCCGGAACGATGGAGAAATGGGGTCTCGGTTGGGACCGGCTCTCCGACGCCAACGCCGGACTCGTCATGGCGCGCATCACCGGTTACGGGCAGACAGGGCCCTACAGCCAGAGACCTGGCTTCGGCACGCTCGCCGAAGCATTCTCCGGCTACGCCGCCATCACCGGCTACGCAGATCAACCGCCGCTGCTTCCCGCTTTTGGGTTGGGTGACGCGTCGACGGCCATCCACGCTGCCTATGGCATCGCGTTGGCACTTCTCGAGCGCG
>JAUXJK010000260.1 GCA_030624785.1 Actinomycetes bacterium | reverse complement strand
GCGCCTGTTCCCTGATAAAATATCGCGCCCAAACAGTCCGGGTTGGTACGGGGCTCGACTTGAAGGGCCTCATGGGGCTCCAGCCATTCAACTTTGAAGCCCAGCACCTCCTGTTGCCATTTCAAGTCTTACTGGTAACTCTGAATTTCTACTACCAAAAACGCCAAGTTCAGGGGATTTACGGGCAAGGCGGCGATCCACCCGAAGCAGATCCCCGTGCTCAACACCGCATTTAGCCCCTCGCTCGAACAGGTCGACTACGCGCGCCACGTGATCGCGGCGTTCGAGAGCGCCGACACCGGGCTTGTCGTGTTCGAGGGCAAGTTGTTGGAGCGCCCCGTCCTCCGCTCGATGTACCGCATGGTCGCGATCGCTGAGCGCATCGAAGAGACCGACACGTCCTCTACCAGCGAGTACGTCGCGCCCTAGCGAAGCTCAGTAGGGGTCTGCTTGGGTAGCTAGGCCGTAGGCCCGGGTGGATCCGTGGCCTGCACGTTCTGACCATCCGAAACCGGCGTCGCGACCGGAGCCTCGACCGTGCGTGCCTGAGCAGGCAGAGCCTGCTGCTCGGGCTGTTGTTCCTCAGGCGCCGGCGCGTCGGCGTCGTACGCGCTCTTGACCTCGCCAGGCGTCTCACCGATCGCCTGCTTGAGCTCGCGCCCGCTGTCACCGACCGACTCCTTGAACTCTCGAAGGCCTCGACCCACCGAACGTCCCATCTGCGGCAGCCGTTTCGAGCCGAATAGCAGCATGATGACAACCAGGAGGATCAAGATTTCCCAGACGCCGATACCGCTAAAGATTGCGAGAGACATTCGGTTCACGGTAGCAGCTTCTCGCCCGCGAGAAAAGGGTGCCCGAAGGGGGTACAAGTCAACACCGAACCACGGGTAAGGTTGCCCTTACAAAGAACGGACACCCGCTACTCGGTAAGGTGACCCTTACACCATGTCAGTTATCACTATCAACGGCGTCAGCAAATCGTTCGGCGACGTCGCAGCCGTAGACAACGCGCACCTCGAGGTCGCCTCGGGTGAGATCGTGGCCCTACTCGGCCCAAGCGGGTGCGGCAAGACGACTCTGCTCCGACTCCTCGCGGGATTCGAGGAGCCCGACGAGGGGCAGATCAGCCTGAACGGTCAGACCGTCGCGAGTGCCGAAAAGTCTGTTGCGCCCGAGGAGCGACACGTTGGCATGGTGTTTCAGGACTACGCGCTGTTTCCGCATCTCACAATGTCGGAGAACGTGGGCTACGGCATCCCTCGCGCAGAGCGAGAGCTCCGCGTACCAGCCGTCCTAGCCGTCGTTGGGCTTTGCGGACTCGGCGAGCGCTACCCGAACGAGCTTTCGGGCGGCCAGCAGCAACGGGTCGCTCTGGCTCGCGCGCTTGCTCCAGGGCCGAAGGTGATCTTGCTCGACGAGCCGTGGAGCAACATCGACCCACTCCTGCGCACATCAATGCGCGATGAGCTTGCACGCGTGCTGCGTGCGATCGGCGTCACCGTCGTTCTTGTGACACACGATCGCGAGGAGGCATTCTCGCTCGCGGATCGCATCGCGCTCATGCACGACGGAGAGATCGTTCAAAGTGGCGTACCGGAAGACCTCTACCACACGCCTTCGACACGTTGGGCTGCCGCGTTCGTCGGACCAGCCAACTTCGTTCCCGGCTACGTGGCCAACGGGCACGTCGAAACTCCACTCGGGAAGTTTCCACTTAGAACACCACACGAACGCGCGCACGTCGACGTCTTGATCAGGCCAGAAACACTTGCGCTGGAGCCGGATCCAGGCGGTTCCGCACAGGTAGTCAGACGCGAGTTCCGCGGCCACGACGTTTTCTACGGCCTGGAACTCGACGACGGAACCGCACTCGTGTCGCAGCGCCCGTCGACCGAGTCGGCACGGCTGGGGGATCGCGTGCGCCTCTGCGCGCACGAGGCACCCGTGACCGTGTTCTCTTCGACCTAGCACTGAACGTGATCGGCCGCACGTCGTGAGCTCTCTCTCGAGCCTCAGCGAAGCGCTTCATGGCTGGTCGAAACGGCTTCGCGGCGGTGCCCTCATGGGAACAGCAGCGCTCGTTGTCGCGATCACCTTGCTACCGATCGGGTACCTGATCGTTCGGGTGATCCAGGGCGGCACAGACGCCTGGTCGGTGTTGACGAGGCCAGGGACAGTCGACGTGCTCCTCTCGACCGGCGCGCTCGTCGTCGGCGTGGTGCTCTGCGCAATCGCGATCGGCGTTCCCCTCGCGTGGCTCGTTACGCGCACCGACCTACCCGGCCGTCGGATCGTTGCCGTACTCGCGGCATTGCCGATCGTGATTCCGAGCTACGTCGCAGCACTCGCGTTGCTTGGCGCCTTCGGACCACGCGGCCTCCTCCAACAAGCCCTGGCTGGCCCCTTCGGCGTGGAGAGGATTCCCGAGATCTTCGGATTTCCGGGAGCCCTGCTCGCGCTCACGCTCTCGACCTACCCCTACGTCTTTCTGCTCTGCGCGGCAGCGATGCGATCTGCCGACCCAGGCCTCGAGGAGGCATCACGCAGCCTGGGTCGATCTGCTCGCTCCACCTTCTTCCACGTCACGTTGCCGATGCTCCGTCCCGCCATCGGAGCCGCGAGCCTGCTCGCAGTGCTCTACGTCCTCTCAGACTTCGGCGCCGTCGCACTGATGCAGTACGACTCCCTCACGCGCGCGATCTATCTCCAGTACCTGTCGTTGTTCGATCGCACACCCGCCGCCGTGCTCGGTCTCGTGCTCGTCGTACTCACCGCACTCGTGCTCTTCGCCGAAAACCGCTCGCACGGCGGCCGCACGCGCTTCCGAGTTGGCCCTGGCGCGGGGCGAGCGCCTCGGCGAGTGCCACTGGGGCGCTGGAGAACTCCAGCGTTGATCTTCTCCTGGACGATGATCGGCTTCTTCCTGTTCGTGCCACTCGCCGTGCTCGGGTACTGGCTCCAACGAACACTCGCGCGCAGCGAGCCCCTAGAGGTCGCCTGGAACGCACTCGGGACATCGGTCGCGATCGCCGCAGCGGCCGCGGCTGTCGCCCTGCTCGCATCACTTCCCGTCGCACTCGTAGCCCGCCGTCGCCGCTCGGGCGCCGGGGCGTTTCTTGAACGCGCCGCGTATACGCCCAACGCGCTGCCGGGCATCGTCATCGCACTCGCGCTCGTGTTCTTTGCCGTGCGCTACGGGGGCCCCATCTACCAGACGGTCATACTCCTGTTGATCGCCTACGTCATCAGATTCTTGCCTCAGGCTCTTGCCGGCTCGTCGACGGCACTTCAGACGATCAACCCGCGCGTCGAGGAGGCCGCGCGAAGTCTCGGCAGGCGGCCACTACGCGTCGCCGCCACGGTCACGCTGCCCCTCGCCCGTTCGGGAATGCTCGCCGGAGCAACGCTGGTGTTCCTCAGCACCCTGAAAGAGCTTCCGGCAACGCTTCTTCTACGCCCGATCGGCTTCGACACCCTCGCTACCGAGGTGTGGAAGTTCACCGAAGTGGGCGCCTACTCGCGAGCCGCCCTTCCCGCGTTGCTGCTGATCGCTGTCGCGGCGCCGTTCGTATGGTTTCTGTCCGGCCGCCGCGGCGCGGCTCTCGGATCGCCCGGCTAGCACCACCGCCGAAATATGCGCGAAAAAGCTCGCGCTAGATGCGATCGCCGGAGTCGTTTAGGATGCTCAGCCATGTCGACGTCGGACCCGGCAACGGCCGCGAACTTCGCCAACGAAGAGCTCGAGGAGGGCGGGCGCCCATTTCGGGCACTCTACGCCCATTGGGAGGCGCATCAGTGGTCTGCACTCGACATCGACCTGTCGACTGACGCAGAGAGCTTCGAGTCACTTGACGACGAAGCGCGCAGAGG
>JAUXJK010000034.1 GCA_030624785.1 Actinomycetes bacterium | reverse complement strand
GCGACGTGTCGTTGGTGGATCCCCGTTCGCTCCACTATCCATTCATGGTTCGTCTGCACTCGCTCTGCGATGTCGTCATTCGTCATGATCGTGTCGGGAACGCATGAGCCGACTCCCGTAATGCCCACTCGAATCGGCGCCGACTTCGTGCTCGCGATCATTCTGGTGCTTCGCCTACCGCGAAGGTCAGTGTCCCTCGGACGGCAAGTTCGCCGTCAACCTCGGCCCGGGCCTTGCCACGCCCGATTGGGCCGCGAACCTGTTCCAAGTCGCAGTACAGATCGAGGGTGTCCCCTGGGCGCACAATGCGCTTAAACCGTAGGCCGTCGATCCCAGCAAACAACGCGAGGCGCCCGCGGTTCTCTTCCAGCGAAAGCACTCCGACAGCGCCGGCTTGTGCAAGCGCTTCCACCGTCAAGACGCCCGGCATTATCGGCTGCCCGGGAAAATGGCCCGCAAAGTACCACTCGTCTTCGTGGACGTATCTGCGCGCATGGACACGCTCGCCCGGGACAAGCTCCACTACCTCGTCGAGTAGAAGAAAGGGCTCGCGATGCGGAATGATCTCTTCGATCGCACTTCGGTCGAGCTTTGTCACGCCGTCGCGTACTCCTCAAGGTTTGCCTGCAAGATCAGCCGCGCTCGGTGGACGTAGGACTTTGCCGTTCCTACCGGAACCCGCAGAGCCCGAGCGATCTCCTCGTAGCTGAAACCGAGCGCGTCTCGAAGCACCAGCATCTGGCGTTGTTCAACCGACAGACGGGCGAGCTGCTGAGTGATCTCACGGCGCAGGTCGGCGACCTGGGCAAGCCGCGAGGGGTCAGAGGCCCCATCAGCGGGATCGTTGACTGCCGTTTCAAGAGATTCCGCTTGCCGAATCTGTTGGCGAGCCCCTATATCACGACACGTATTGACGACCAGGCGATGCAACCATGTAGAGAAAAGGGCGTCGCCTCGGAACTGGCGAAGCCGAACGCTCACCTTCAGGAGTGATTCCTGGGCGGCATCACGAGCGTCCTCAATATCGTCGAGCAGGCGCGCTGTCATCCGCGACACCTTGGCCGCGTAGCGTTCGATAAGCGCGTCTAGCGCAAGCTGATCGCCATCGTTTGCACGATCGGCGAGGTCAGCGTCGCTCAAGCGCGCATACGCACTCGGAAGAACGGTGCGAACGGTCTCCCCAAGCTGCCAAAGAGGCCCCTCTCGAGTCTGCATCCGAATCGGAGACTCCACGGCGCCAGTCTAGTGGGCGGGGCGAGACTCGCGACTACGCGAGCGTGGGAGCACACATCAGCCGGCGACTATGTTGGAGCGACGCATGACCTCGCCTCTCACAGCCGACCGAGTCAAGCCGCTTCTCCGCTCGTCGTTCGGGCGAACCTACCGGTATTGCGAGGTCTGCGGATCGACCCAGGATCAACTTCTCGCGGGAGACCCCGAGGGAACGATCGCGGTGTGTGAAGAGCAATCGGCGGGTCGCGGGAGGCGTGGACGGTCCTGGCAGTCGCCTCGCGGGCGGGCGCTACTCGCATCCATCCTGCTTCGACCACCGCCCTCGCGAGCCGCCGCCGAACTCACTCTCATGGCCGCAGCAGTCACAGCGGTCCTCATCGAAGAAGCGATCGAGGCGCCCGCCGGGATCAAGTGGCCGAACGACGTTCTGATCGACGGCAAGAAGGTGGCCGGAATTCTCGCCGAGCAACGCGATCAGGCTCTAGTACTCGGCATCGGAATCAACGTCAACCAGACAGGCGGCGAGCTCCCGAGGAGCGCAAGGCTGGATCCAACATCGCTACGCATCGCAACCGGTCGTGAATGGGACAGGGCGGAGCTGCTCTCAGGTTTGGCATACGAGTTCGAGGCCGCCTATCTCAACTGGTTGAAGAATGGATTGAGCGCGGTCTCCGCGGCGCTTGCGCAGCGCGACGTGTTGCACGGGCGACGCGTTCGAGTTGACGCGGTTATCGGCACCGCCTGCGGGATCGATACAAACGGGGCGCTACTCGTTGACACTCCGGCAGGGACGCGTTCCGTGGTGGCGGGGGAGGTTGAGATCGAGTGGTAGCGACTTCGCGTGCTGCTAGTCCGCGCTTGCCGGTGGGTCTCCGCTCGATTCGGGGTCGGTCGGCTCCGCGGCATCGTCGGTCGCATGCCCCTCGACGCCGTCATCTGATACTTCATCTGCCGGGAGTGCCTCGTCGTCGTCATTGCCATCGATCACGGGCGCGATCGCAGATACGCGTTCGTCGCCACGGAGGCGCATGACGATCACGCCCTGCGTCGAGCGGCCAAGCCGTTTGACATCCTCCACCGGAATCCGTATCACCGTTCCGCCTGTCGAGATCAGCATGACCTGATACCCGTCGCGCACGGATCGAGCACCGGCGAGTTTCCCACGAGCCTCCGTGAGCTGGATGGTCTTGACGCCGAGGCCACCGCGGCCCTTCACTGGATACTCATCGAGCCGCGTCCGCTTGCCGAAGCCGTTTTCGGTTATGACCAGCAGGTCCTCGTCGAGAGTCGAGAGCGTGATCGCAATCACCTCGTCGCCCTTGCGCAGGCGCATTCCGCGGACACCCGCGGCTGGTCGGCCCATCGGTCGCGCTTCCTGCTCGCTGAACTTGATCGCTTGGCCTGACCTCGAGATCATGACGATCTCGTCGTCACCTGAGGAGTGGATCACTCCCACGAGCTCGTCATTGTCACGCAGGCCGATGGCGATGATGCCGTCTGCCTTGAGGGGCGTGTTGTAGTCGGCCAGCAGCGTCTTCTTGACGACGCCATTCTTCGTTCCGAAGACCAGATACTGTGCCTCCGTAAAGTCACGCGTCTGGATCACGGCGCGAACCTTCTCATCGGGCTTGAACGGGAGCAAGTTGACGATGGCGCGGCCGCGCGACTGGCGTGAGCCGAGCGGCAACTGGTGAACCTTCTGACGGTAGACCTTGCCGACCGAAGTGAAAAAGAGCAGATAGTCGTGAGTAGAAGCGACGAACAGGTGCTCGATGTAGTCGTCGTCCTTGAGCTCCATGCCCATGACTCCAATACCGCCGCGCCGCTGCTCTCGGTAGGCGGACACGGGAAGCCTCTTGATGTAGCCCGACCGCGTTATCGCGATCACCATGTCTTCTTCGGCGATCAGGTCTTCGAGCTCGAAGTCGGCATCGTCCGCCACGATCTCGGTGCGGCGAGAGTCGTCTCGCGCATAAATGTTGCGAATCTCGAGCAGCTCCTCGCGGATAACCGCGTCGATCTTGGCTTCATCCGCCAGCAGCGCTCGAAGCTCACCGATGAGCTCCTGCAGATCTTTGAACTCGTCCTGGATGCGCGCACGCTCGAGGCCGGTGAGTCGCGCGAGTCGCAGGTCGAGAATTGCTTGTGCCTGAATCTCCGACAGCTCGAATCGCTCCATGAGCTGGCCGCGGGCGGTCTCCGAATCGTCGGCGCCGCGGATCAGACTGATGACCTCATCGAGATTGTCGAGGGCGGTCAGATACCCCTCAAGGATGTGGGCGCGAGCCTCCGCCTTGCGGAGCTGGTGCTTTGTCCGGCGGGTGATGACCTCTCTCTGAAAATCGAGGTAGTAGCGGAGGCACTCGAGAAGGGAGAGCGTGCGAGGGACTCCGTCGGCGAGTGCGACAGCGTTGTAGCCGAACGTCGACTGCAAACCCGTGTGCTTGTAGAGCTTGTTGAGCAAGACCTCCGGAACTGCGTCGCGCTTGAGCTCAATATGGATGCGCATTCCCGCACGGTCGGAGTGGTCAGCAAGATCCGAGATCTCCGTGAGAACCTTGTCGTGGACGAGATCAGCGATCTTCTTGATGACGCCGCTGTCTCCGCCCTTCTTCACGCCATACGGCAGTTCGGTCACAATGATCGCCGACTTGCCGCCGCGGAGCTCCTCGATATGAGCTCTCGCGCGCATGACAATGCGGCCGCGACCTGATCGGTAGGCATCTCGAATGCCAGCCACACCGAGAATCACTCCGCCGGTCGGAAAGTCTGGACCCTTGACGTGGCCTGCAAGCCGGTCGACATCGATCGTCGGATCGTCGATCATTGCCACTATGGCGTTGGCGATCTCTGTCAGGTTATGCGGCGGGATGTTCGTTGCCATGCCCACAGCGATGCCGGTCGAGCCGTTGACAAGCAGGTTTGGAAAACGAGACGGCAAGACCGTTGGTTCCCGCTTCGATTCGTCGTAGTTGGGCTGGAAATCGACCGTGTCCGCATCGATATCTCGAAGGAGCTCTGTCGCAAGACGCGCGAGGCGCGCTTCCGTGTATCGCATCGCGGCAGGCGGGTCGTCGTCGATTGAGCCAAAGTTGCCCTGGCCGTCAACCAGCGGGTAGCGCAACGAGAACGGCTGCGCCATGCGCACAAGCGTGTCGTAGATCGGAGCGTCGCCGTGGGGATGGTAGGAACCCATGACGTCACCGACGACTCGTGCGCACTTCTTGTAGGGCCGGTTGGGTTGCATCCCGGCCTCGTGCATTCCGTAAAGAACGCGGCGGTGAACGGGTTTTAGCCCATCACGCACATCTGGCAGGGCTCTGCCAACGATCACGCTCATGGCGTAATCCAGATAGCTTGAGCGCATCTCCTGCTCGAGCTCGCGGGGCTCGATTCGCCCCGGGCCCAATGCTCCAGTATCGAGCTCAGTCATGCTCTACGGGCTCCCTTCTGTCTTTCTTGCTGCGCTGGCGGCGAACGTTGTGCGGCGGGCCGCGTTACACGTCTAGAAATCGGACGTCTCGGGCGTTCTGCTCGATGAACGCGCGTCGCGGTTCGACCTGATCGCCCATCAACATCGAGAACAGCTGGTCGGCCGCAGTCGCGTCTTCTACTTCAACACGGATGAGCAGGCGCCGAGTGGGATCCATGGTCGTCTCCCAGAGCTGTTCGGGATTCATCTCTCCGAGACCCTTGAACCGAGACACCTGCATGCCTTCCTTGGCAAGCTCGAGTGAGGCTGAGCGCAACTGGTTGTAGGTTGTGGCGCTCGCCGTCTTCTTCCCCTCAGACAGAACGAACGGTGGACTTCCAACGATTTCACGAAGGCGTGCGTACGAGCGCCGAACCTTGGCGTAGATATTCGACGCGACAAGCTCGTTCGGGAGGCTGATGCGGCGTGTCGCGCTCGTGGCAAGTTCGACGACTTGAATCTTGAGCTCGTCAGCGTCGCTATCAACCACCGACAGGGCGTAGCCGTTGTCTTGCCCGGCAGCGATGTAGTCGGCGACCTGCGCGAGTGTCTCGGCGTCGGCTTCGACTATCCGGTGATCAATTACGAGGTTGGCGGCGGCGTGACCGAAGTCGCTCCGCAGGCGGGCCGACCACCCCTCGAACTCGGTGAGAGCCCTGGTGAAGGTGCCCCACCGAGCCTCGCTAAAGGGCGACCCGGAGCCGTCGCGACTCGTGATACCAACCGACTTCAGGCGATCGCGAACCAGCAGCTCCTCGAGCTGCGCATCCTTCGTGAGATAGGTCTCCTTGTTGCCCATCTTGATCAGGTACAGAGGCGGCACCGCTATATACACGTGCCCGCGCTCGATGAGCTCAGGCATCTGCCTGTAGAGGAAGGTCAGAATCAGGGTACGGATATGCGACCCGTCAACGTCAGCGTCGGTCATCACGACTACGCGGTGGTAGCGAAGTTTGGTGACGTCGAACTCGTCACCGAGGCCGGTACCAAGCGCGGTGATCATCGCCTGGATCTCCGTGTTCGACAGCACTTTGTTGATCCGATTCTTCTCTGTATTGATGATCTTGCCGCGCAACGGAAGGATTGCTTGATAGGCGCGGTCGCGACCGGCCTTTGCTGAGCCACCGGCAGAGTCGCCTTCGACGATGAAGATCTCGGTCGACTCGGGGTCGCGAATGCTGCAGTCAGCGAGCTTGCCTGGTAGAGCAGAATTCTCCAGGGCGCTCTTGCGACGCGTGAGGTCACGAGCCTTCCGCGCGGCGAGTCGGGCACGCGCTGCGGAGATCACCCGGTTGATTATCTGCCGGGCCTCATTTGGATTCTCTTCGAGGAACTGCGCTAGACCCTGATTGACCGCCTGCTCAACCAGGCCGCGGACCCAGGGATTCCCGAGCTTCGTCTTGGTCTGACCTTCAAACTGCGGCTCGCGCAGCTTGAGCGAGATGACGGCGGCGAGACCTTCGCGCACGTCTTCACCGTCGAGATTCTCTTCCTTTTCTTTCAGAAGCCCCGCATCACGCGCGTAGCGATTCAGTGTGCCCGTGAGAGCGCCTTTGAAGCCCGAAAGATGGCTGCCGCCTTCGTGCGTGTTGATGTTGTTTGCGAACGAGAACACCGATTCGACATACGAGGTGTTCCATTGCATCGCTACCTCGACCTGGCTATCTTCACGGGTCGCGTCGAAGTAGATCGTGTGTTTGTGGACGGTGTCTTTGTTGCCGTTGATGAACTCGACGAAATCTCGGATTCCGTTCTCGAAGCAGAACTCGTGGCTCTCGCCTTCGGCTCGTTCATCGGCCAGCGTGATGCGCAGGCCCTTTGTCAGAAACGCCGTCTCCCGAAGCCGCTGTACAAGCGTCTGCGCGGACCACTCCACTTCCTCGAATACCGTGGCGTCAGGAAGGAAGCTGATTGTCGTACCCGTTGATCCCTCATGCGGACCGACCTCGACAAGCTCGCCCTTCGGCTCGCCTCGCGTGAACTCCTGACGCCACTGCTTGCCATCGCGAAAAACCTCCACGACGAGCCACTCCGACAACGCGTTGACGACGGACACACCGACGCCGTGCAGACCGCCCGAAACCTTGTAGCCGTCACCGCCGAACTTGCCGCCGGCATGGAGCTTCGTCAGGACCACGGTGACAGCGGGAAGACCCTGCTCATCCATGACTTCGACCGGGATGCCTCGACCATCGTCGGACACCGTAATCGTGTTGTCTGGCGCGATGGTGACGACGATGTTCGTGCAGTGTCCTGCGAGTGCTTCGTCGACCGCATTATCGACAACCTCGTAGACGAGGTGGTGCAGTCCTCGCGGCCCGGTCGTGCCGATGTACATTCCGGGTCGCTTGCGGACCGGCTCGAGACCCTCGAGCACCGTAATATCTTGCGCTGTGTAGTCGCTTTCAGCCATGAAAAAAGCCCTGCTTAGAAAGCATTTCCGGGCTGTAGAGAGACTATCACAACGGCCGGTCGGAAGAACGCTTGGAAAGGCCAAGACTTGCCGCTCTTTGCAACGCTTCTCGCAGCTCAGGCGACCCGACATCGGCAGCGAGTGATCTTGCCATTTCCAGCCCCTCAGAATCGGGCTGCAAAACGGCGGTCGGCACCTCCTCGGGCGGACGTCCAGTGGGCTCGGGTACCCGCCCCACCACGAAGCGAATCGCCGACGGTTGGGGCTCCAGTCGCACGCGGATGTCTTCAGCCATCTGGGTGAGCTCGAAGGCCCACACGCTGGTACGAGCGTGTACAACCAGCGTCCCGTCTCGTTTGATGCGCGCGGGCCACGCGTTGCGAGCGACGTCGGGCCCCACCGTGGCCTCCCACACGCGCGTTGCTTCGAGCGCGGCCCCCTCTCCGCCGAGACGATTCAATTCCGACTCGAGGCTCGTAGCCAAACGCTCGGGCATGCGATGGCGGTTGCGACTCATCCTCCTCCCCTCACGCGACCCTGGCAAACCCTGGCGAAACTTCGACGACGCACGTTGCGTCAAGGATGTCGTCCGCGTCGGTCGCGGTCACGAGGGTCTGCGTTGCCCCTGCAAGCAGCGACACGAGTGCGCTCCGTCGCTCGCGATCGAGCTCGCTCAACACATCGTCGAGAAGCAGAGCCGGTGGTCGATCGCGCTCGCTTAGACACGCTGCCTCGGCGAGCAACAACGCCAGGACCGCGACACGCTGCTGGCCCTGAGACCCGAATGCTCGAAGGTCACCCGCCTCGGCCGTCAGCACAAAATCGCGTAGATGCGGTCCGGCCCCGGTCGTTCCTCTATCGATATCCCGGGCGAGACGATCCTCGAGAACGGCGCGCGTCGCCTCGGCTGGTTCATAGCTCGCCCGTGCGCCCGGCAGACCGAGCGTCTCACACGAATCAGCGAAGCGAGTGCTCAGCTCCACAACGAGGTCGGAGCGAGCCGAATCAAGCTCGTGTCCGAGTTCTGCCAGCGCTTCGGTCCACGGCTCGACGGAGTCGCGTTCGGCGAGCCCATCACGGACGCGGCGCAGAGCCGCGCCGCGCTGACTCAAGGCCTTGGCGTAGTTGCCCGGCACCGTTGCCGTCTCGGGCATGACACGACCAAGCATGCGGTCGAAATATGTGCGTCGAACCGCAGGCCCCCCCTTCACTACGGCAAGACGGTCAGGCAAGAACACCAACACAGGAAGCCTCGCCCGCAGGTTGTCAAGCGACGCTGGCGCGCCGTTCAGCAGCACGTCTTTGGGTCCCGACCTACGTAGCGTGACCGATGTCTCGACGGGCACGCCACTCGCGGTCGCGTGCGCCGAAGCACGAGCCGCCTCCGAACCGAGCCGGACGAGGCGCCCCTCCGACCGCGTGCGGGGCGAGAAGCCCTGCGTAGCGACGTGGACGCCCTCGAGCAGGTTCGTCTTGCCAGCGCCATTTGCCCCGACGACGAGCGTGCGGCCCCCACAAAGGTCGAGTTCGAGAGCCTCGTAGGAGCGGAAGTGCCGCAGCGTTATCGAGTCGGCGATCAGCTGGCAAGCCTGATCGGCATGATCAGGTACCAGAAGTCATCCGAGCCGTCCGACAGAAGGCCCGGCCGCAGCGGGTTGATGAGCCTTAGAACGACTTCGTCCGTGCTGATCGACTCGAGACCTTCGAGGAAGAATGCGGGATTGAAACCAATCTCGATGGGCTCGCCCGTAAACGTGACCGGCATCGTCTCGTGGGCTTCACCAACGTCTTGTGTCTGCGATCGGAGGCTGAGCTCCCCCTCCGTAAGACCGAGGCGAAGCGCCGTATTACGCTGAGCGAGAACGGCTACGCGGCGGACAACATCTGCGAGCTCATCTCGAGACGCACGCATCTCGGCATCGAACGAGTCGGGCTTGAGCTGGTCGTAGTTGGGAAACTGCCCGTCAATCCGGCGCGCGCTAAGCCACACGCCACCGCATCCGAAGAGGATCTGGTTCTGGTGAACGGCCACCTCGATGGGGCCATCGTCGGCCGCAGCGCCAAGGCGGGCGACCTCATTGAGAGCTCGCGCAGGCACGACCGCATCGAGTTCGACTTCGTCTGAGAGATCGATCTTCCTCTCCTTGACGCTGAGGCGGTACGAGTCGGTTGCCGCCATCACCAGCCTCTCGCCGGAAAGACGAATCAAGATCCCGGTGAGCACCGGCCGTGATTCGTCTTTCGAGGCGGCCTTGCCTACGGTCGCAAGCGTCTCGAGAAACGGTTCGCGTGGGAGAGTGAACGTTTCGTCGTCGCTCGCGCTTGGAAGCTCGGGAAAGTCGGTGGCGTCATAGGTGTGGACGCGGTACGAAGCGGAGCCACACGTGATGGACATTGTGCCCTCGCCGGCGACCTGGGCGAAGGTGACCTCCCCGGGCGGAAGAACCCGCACGATGTCAAGCAGGACGCGGCCGGGTACAACAACGCTGCCGGGCCCGGCGACCGTCGCGTCGATCTTCGCGCGAAGTGCGAGCTCCATATCGGTCGCAGCTGCTTCGACCGAGTCCTCGGTTGCTCGAAGCAGAATGCCGCCCAGGATCTGCACTGATGACCGCGATGACACAGCTCTGCCGACCGTCTGTAGCACGGTCGCAACCGCCTCACGCGAGGCAGTGAACGTCAGGGTTGAGGGAGGTGCATCAACGGACATGGCTCGGTTCCTTCACGAACTAGTGTTGTTATTAAAGAACTTGAAAAAAGCTCGTAGTAGTAATAAGGAGTGTGCAGTCTGGGGAAGACGTGATGAATCCCTGCGACAGCAGGCTCGTTTCAGTGGAGGAGCGTGTGGACAAGAGAGCGACTTGTTCACACCCTGGGAGTGAAATCGATACTCCTCGCCTCAACCGGTTGAGATGTCCACATTTTCTACCGGGCCTGTTTGATACGGGCTGTGAGTTCCTGAACAAGGTTGTAGACATCCCGATCTTCATTGATGAGGTTGGAGATCTTGGACGTCGCGTAGATGACGGTCGTGTGGTCTCGTCCGCCAAATTCCCGACCGATCTTGGGGAGCGAGCTGTCGGTTAGCTCTCGCGAGAGGTACATGGCGACCTGGCGCGGGTATGCGATGGCGTGCACACGCCGCTGGCTCACAAGTTCCTCGACAGAGAGCTGAAAACGCTCGGACACGACGGTCTGGATTCGCTCGACCGTTATCTCGGGTGCCGCGCCTTCCGGGAAGACTTCTTCGAGCACCTCTTGTGCAAGCTCGACAGTCATGTCGCGACCGGTGAGGGACGAGAACGCGACAACACGTGTCAACGCTCCCTCAAGCTCTCGGATGTTGGTTGAGACACGATCGGCGATCATCGTGAGGACCTGAGGGTCGGGAACCGTTATCCCGTCGGTGTGCACCTTCTTTCGAAGGATTGCGATCCGCGTCTCGACGTCCGGCGGTTGCACGTCGGTGATGAGACCCCATTCGAATCGTGACCGAAGCCGCTCCTCGAGCGTCGCGATGTCGCGAGGCGAGCGGTCCGAGGAGAGAATGATCTGGCTGCCGGCCTCGTACAACGTGTTGAAGGTGTGAAAGAACTCCTCCTGGATCCTCTCCTTGCCCTCCAGAAACTGCACGTCGTCGATCAGCAGGGCGCCGTAATGGCGATAGCGTTGCTTGAAGCCGTCGATCGTCTTGTCCTTTAGCGAGTTGATGAAGTCGTTCATGAAAGCTTCGCTGGTGACGTAGCGGACAGTTATTCCTGGCGAATGCTCGCCGATGTAGTGCGCGATGGCCTGAAGGAGATGCGTCTTCCCCAGACCGGTGCTCCCATAGATGAACAGCGGGTTGTACGCCTTCGCGGGCCGCTCCGCCACGGCCAGGGCGGCCGCATGCGCAAAGCGGTTCGACGAGCCGATCACGAATGACTCGAAGGTGTAGCGGGCTCCACCGTTCGCAACCGGTGGTGCGGTCGCAGCTCGCTGCGGCGGGTTGTCGCCAAGTTCTGCGGGCACGTTGGTCTCAGGTGAGGCGTCGGGTTCCGGCTCACCTTGATCAGCGTGCTCGAAAACCTCAACGCGAACAGTGTCTGTCTCGGGCGAGCAGGCGAGAACTGCTGATT
>JAUXJK010000157.1 GCA_030624785.1 Actinomycetes bacterium | reverse complement strand
CGAACATGGCCGCCCACAGGAATGCTCCATCAGACCAAAGGACGATGCCGAGAACAGAGATCGATGCGATCGAACTCCCGGCGACAAGCCACAGACGACGGGAACCAAGCCTGTCGGCTAACCATGAGAACGCAATCGTGCAAGGCAACGTGGTCAGGTTGAGAACAGCGACCAGCCACGCCGCTCGCTCCGCCGTCCAACCCCGCTCGACATACGTTTCCGGCAGCCACGCATTGATGCCGTAGTACATAACGGCCATGAGCAGGAAGATGCTCGCGAGCAGCCAGGCGAGCCCGCTGCGCCATGGCAGCGGGGTGGGCTTTCTCGCGACGCTCGGGCGGGCACTCACCTTTCCGCGGCTCATCACGAGCCAGATCACCGCGAGCAGGCCCGTCACGGCCGAGAATACAAACAGCGAGCCGCGCCAACCAAACGTCGCGTCAGCGATCGGGACAGCGGTGGCGGCCGAGGCGCCCGCGCCGACGTTGATGCCAAGCGCATACATGCCGGTCGCAAAAGCGGGTCGAGCCGAGAATCGCTCCTTGACGGCGATAGGCAGCATCGCACCGAGCAGTCCCATGCCTATTCCAACGCCGAACGTCAACAGGATCACGAGGACCGCAGGCGGGACAATCGATCGGGCGATACCGAACGCCGCGATCAGCACAAGACAGGCGGTTATCGCCGATCGTGATCCGAACCGAGCGAGAACTCGAGCAGCCGGTGGAGCGAACAGCCCCATGCACAGCACGGGAATCGTCCCGAGCAGACCGGCCGCCGCGTGCGAGATGTTCAGGTCGTCTTGAATCTCGGGCAACAACGGCCCGACACCGATGACCTGCGGACGCAGCGACAGTGCGCTGGCGAACAGCGCCACCAGGAGCGCGAGGTGTCTCGTCTTCATGGGAGGGTGACGAGCGAGCGTTGATGGCCGCCGACGTCAGGAACGACGGCCGGCCCAGACAGGGTCAGGCGGGTTCCCAGGTTTCGAAGAACTGCCGCTCTCGGCTCTTGAGCAACGGAATTGCCGTACCGAACCCGTGCTCTTGCATGTGAGGCGAATCGAGATGTGCCTGATAGGCGTCAGGCGACTCATACTGCTCGTAGAAGAAGAACACGTGAGGATCATCCGGGTCGCGATGACACTGGTAGAAGACGTTCCCCGACTCGGCGCGAGCCGGCGCGAGGATCGCCGCGATCGCAGCAGCGACCTCCTCGGCCGCTCCCTGCTTCGCAGTCCATGTCGCGGTTACGACGTACGCCATCCCGTCCTCCTAGCTCGTGTCACGCATCACCGTCGCGCGCTGCTTCTCGCGCCTTGTCGTAGTAGCGTCGTACCCCGGCGTAGGACATCTCGAAACTCGGGAATGGAAGCGTCGGAAAGACCTCGGCATCTCGCGGCGTACCCTCCTCGCGCAGCGCTCGCCAGCACGCCTCAGCAAACGTCGCCTCGTCCGCGCCGCCATCGACGAGATCGCCCCAGCTGCGAAGACGCGCGCGCGTCCGCTCAATGTGGCGTTCCACCTCGGAGATCTCACCGAAGTGAGGTATCCGCAGCTTGGTGAGCTTGCGTTCCTGCAGAGCGTCGAGCGACTCATGCCACGCTGGCATGTTGATCTCCGGGGCGGCAGCCGCCGGATAGAGAAAGTCCCCCTCTCCCCAGAGGCATCCGACCGCGTCGCCCGGATAGCCGACGCCGTCAGCGTCGATAAACGCAACCTGGTGGTAGGCATGGCCCGGCACAGGTAGGACGTCGAGATCGAGCACGCGCGAGCCGAGTACGTGGACGTTCTCCGAGGGCACAGGATCGATCGAGCCAAACAGTGGCCCGAACGTTTCCCCATATATTCGAGCTGCGCTCTTGAGCAGACGTGTCGGATCGATGACGTGCGGCGCACCTACGTCGTGGACATGCACCTGAAGCTCGGGATGTCGCCGGACGAGCTCGCCAGCAGCACCTGCGTGATCGGGATGAATATGAGTCAGAAGCAGGTGCCTTATATCGCTGAGGTCAAGCCCTATCCCTGCAAGACCGGCGATCAGACCATCAACCGACGAGGTCGGGCCACAGTCGATGAGCGCCGGCTCGGGAGCGTCGAGAACAAAGATCCCGATGACCCCCGGAACACCCCCGTGCTCGACATCGATCAGGCGCGCCATCGGTCCATCATCGCGCAGCTCGAGGTTCGCTGCGAGTCCCGAAGAGCTGTCGAGCGTCAGGCTGGCGGTCGTAGATCGACGAACCGCTTGGTCGGACGTGATCGACCAAGCCCAAGCTCAGGTGCTTGAGCCATTCGGAATCCGACGTAGGCGCTCGCGGTCGCGACGTCCAACATCCGCTCGGCATTGACGTAGCGCAGAACATCGCCGGCCGAGTGGTAGAAGGGGTGTTGGGGCGGAAACCGCCACAGCCACGCAGCCGGTACTCCAGCATCGATGAACGGGTTGTGGTCACTCCACGCGTAGGCACTTCCATCGATCTCGTCCTCAATCTCATAGCCGGCGCGTCCCGCACTCTCGACTGCGAACGGAGCCATCTCCGCGTCCGCCACCGCGACGCGCGTCCCGGGCAACGGGAGTCCGAGCGCATCGAGGTTGATCATCCCCCTCGTGCCATTGAGCTCGGCGACGTGCTGACGGCAGTAGTTGTAGGAGCCCCACGAAGCGAGTTCCTCCACGCCGAATGCGCAGAACACGATCGTACGACGCGGCTGAAGCTCCCTCCAGCGCTCCGCGATCTCGAGCAACGCTGCAATCCCTGTCCCATTGTCGGCCGCACCGACACCTTCGAGTTGCGTGTCGTAGTGAGCACCGATCACGACCCTCTCGTCGGGAAGCTCGCTACCGCGGATCTCGCCGACCACGTTCGCGCTCGTGCCCTCGGCATACTCCGCGCGATGCTCAACCCGAATACGAACCGAGCGCGTCGACATCAGGCTGAGAAGCTCGCGCGACTGCTCCTTCTCGATCGTGACTCCAGGCACTGATTGAACCCGGCCGTCCCAGGGCGCGTCGAGCCCATTGGGATAGAAGGAGACCAAGAAGTTCGGGATCAGCCCATCGCCCGTTTCGGTGACGTTGACGAGGGCGGCGATGTTCTTCTCGGCAAGTGCCGGTGCCACAAGCCACGGCATGAACGAGTGAGCGACCACAACCTTTCCGGCAAGCTCGACGCCCCTCGATTCAAGCGCCGCAACATCCTCCGGGCGGGACGCGCCGAGGTAGATTGCCTCGCCGTCTGCCACCGCGTCCGCCGAATATTGAAGCGGCGCGCAGCGCAAGGCGAGCGTGTCGCTCACGACCTCGCACGACGCGCCACGAGGCTCATAACCCAGAAACGGAAATGGCTCGGCGCGAACATTCGCCAGACCAGCTGCGTCGAACTCGGAGAGCAGGTGCTCGCGACACTGGGACTCGCCCGGGGTCCCGGCAAAGCGGTTGCCGATATCGACGACCTGCTCAAGACGTCTCCAGAGAGAATCTCCGTCGAGAGACGGCATGGTGTCGAACGGGACGTCGTGAGCCATCGCGTACCTCCTCCAAGGTGAGCCTACTAAGCTCAGTGCGTGGACGAGCAACGGGCGGTGATTGTCACGGGTGCGGGCGGCGGCCTCGGCGCGGCCACGACGCGACAGCTCCACGAGCGAGGCGTCAACGTTCTCGCCGTTGACCTCGACGTCGGCACCCTCGAGGCGGCAATCGGACTGCACGACGAGCGGATCGCCTATCTCTCGGCAGATGTCTCGAACGCTGCCGAGGTCGAGCGGATTGCGACAACGACGGTGCAGCGGTTTGGTCGGATCGACGCTCTCTTCAACAACGCTGCGACCCATGGACCTGCTGCGGCGATCGAGGACTACTCCGAGGAGGAGTTCAGACGCGTGCTCGACGTCAACGTGATCGGGGTCTGGCTCCTGATGAAGGCGACGCTAGCCGAACTTGCTCGCCAGAAAGGACGCATCGTCAACGTGTCGTCGATCGCGGGCCTGATCGGTTGGAAGAACCTCTCCGGCTACACGGCCGCAAAGCACGCGGTCGTGGGACTGACGCGCGCGATCGCGATCGAGGCGGCTAGTCAAGATGTTGCGGTAAACGCCCTGTGCCCGGGTTCAATGGACACGCCCATGTTGTGGGAGGGCGCCAAAGGTCTTGGTGTCGACATGCAGACTGCGGGCGACATGATCGCCTCCGCCATTCCGCGCGGCACGATCGGAACCCCGGAGGAGGTTGCCCAAGCAGCAACCTGGCTCCTTCTCGATGCGCCGAGTTTCATTACCGGCGCCGCGATTCCCGTTGACGGCGGGCAGACCGCGACGTGAGCGACCGCGCATTCGACCTCGTGGTTCGCGACGCCACCGTATACAGCGGCGCGGGCCCGTCGGCGCGCATCGATGTCGGCATCAGGGGCGAGAAGATCGCGGCAATCGAGCCATCGCTCGCAGCGGCAACGGCAGCGGACACGGCTGACGGCACGGGGCTATGGCTCTGTCCCGGCTTCATCGATATGCACGCGCACTCGGCCTTGAAGACGCACGATGACCCTCTCTTGCTTCCGAAGATCGCGCAAGGCTTCACAACCGAGTTGATCGGCCCCGACGGACTCGCACCTGCACCCGTGAGTCCCGAGAGCCGAGACGATCGTCGCGCGTACCTCCGCGGTCTCGAGGGCGCCGGGCCAGTCGACTGGTCATGGTCGACGTTCGACGAGTACCTCGACTGGCTGGAAGGCACGCAACCGGCCGTGACGCTCGTGCCGTCGATCGGACACAATGCCGTCCGCGACCGCGTCATGGGAGGAGCCAAACGAGCTCCTACGCAAGCTGAGCTTTCGGCGATGTGCGACGAGGTGCGCCTGGGTTTGGAAGCTGGCGCCCGGACGCTCTCGTTCGGACTGATCTACATGCCAGGCACGTACGCGGAGACCGATGAGCTCGTTGCGATATCCAGAGAGGCCGCACGCTTTGGCGCGCCGCTCGTGCCACACATTCGCAACGAGGGGCTGGGCGTGCTCGAGGGTCTCGGCGAGATGGTCGACGTCGCCCGTCGCTCAGGCGCCCCACTACACGTATCCCACCTCAAGACGCGCGCCGACGAAAGTCTGATCCCCGCAATGCTCGAGCTGCTCGACAACGCCAGCCCTGACATCTCGTTGAGCTTCGATCAGTACCCGTACGGCGCCGGAAGCACCGTTCTCATGGCGCTTCTTCCAACCTGGGCGCAGGAGGACGGTGCGAGCGGAACTCTCGAGCGTCTTGCCGATAGCGAGTCGCGCCGACGGATGTCCGAAGACATGGCGATCAGGTCGAAAGACTTCGAAGGAATACTCGCGACGATCGGACCCGAGCGCGTCACTATCGCGAACGCCGCCGCGCCCAACGAGCACCTGATTGGCATGACCCTGGCCGAGATCGCTGACGAACGCGGCGTCGATGCGTCGACGGCAACGTTCGACATGTTGATCGAGTCGAAGCTCGACATCACAATGATCTCCCACTACGCATCGGATGAGGCCGTCCGAGAGATAGCGGCGCACCGCCTCCAGCT
>JAUXJK010000059.1 GCA_030624785.1 Actinomycetes bacterium | reverse complement strand
GGGAAAAGCTCAGGATCCTGCTTCAGATGGCGGCCGTCCTGACCTACGGCGGCACGTTGCCGGTCGTGAAGGTCGGGCGTATTGCGGGACAGTTCGCGAAGCCTCGCTCCTCGCCCACAGAGAAAGTAGGCGACCTCGAGTTGCCGTCTTTTTTCGGCCACCTGATCAACGACGACGCACCCACGATCGAGGCACGCACGCTCGATCCATCGCGCATGGTTCGGGTCTACCATCAATCGGCCGCGACACTGAACCTTCTACGCGCGTTCACCAAGGGCGGGTTCGCGGATATCACCCGTGTGCACGAATGGAACCAGGAGTTCGTCACGAGCTCGCCCGAGGGGGTGCGCTACGAGGCGCTGGCTGTCGAGATCGAGCGAGCTCTCCGATTCATGGCTGCTTGTGGCATCGATCTCGAGGCCGAGCAGCGGCTCCACCAGGTCGACGTTTGGACAAGCCACGAGGGTCTCGTGCTCGATTACGAGGAAGGGCTTGCGCGTCGCGACTCACTGAGCCAGGACTGGTACGCGTGCTCCGCTCACATGCTTTGGATTGGTGAGAGGACGCGTGAGGCCCTTGGGTCGCATGTCGAGTTCTTCCGTGGAATCAAGAACCCCATCGGCTGCAAGATCGGGCCCTCCAGCACGGCCGAGGACGTTCTAGAACTCTGCGAAGCTCTCAATCCGGAACAGATTCCCGGACGCCTCACTCTCATCGCCAGAATGGGAGTTGACCAGGCCGCCGAGAAGCTTCCGCCGCTGCTCGCAGCCACGAAAGCCGCGAGCCACCCGGTGGTCTGGGCGTGCGATCCGATGCACGGCAACATCTTCAAGAGTGAGAGCGGCCTCAAGACCCGGAGATTCGACGCAATCTTGAACGAGATCGAGATCTTCTTTGCCGCGTGCCACGGAGAAGGGGTCTGGCCGGGCGGAGTGCACCTCGAGTTCACCGGTGACGATGTGACCGAGTGCATCGGAGGGTCTCAGGATGTGCGGGAGGACGAGCTCAATCTTCGCTACATGACGCTATGTGACCCGCGGCTCAATGCCCGGCAATCCCTCGACCTCGCTTTTCGCGTCGCCGAGCTCATGCGTCAGCCCAACGGTCGAGTCAACTCCACCACCTGACTTGGCTCGCGTTGAGCACCTCGCCATCGTCGGCACCGGCTTGGTCGGCGCGTCGATCGGCCTCGCCGCTCAGAAGGCCAACCCGATGGTCGTCAGCGGCTGGGATCCAAACGAGGAGGCACTCGCGCAAGCCCACGCTCGTGGCGCGATAACGCGGCCGGCCGCGACTCTGACCGAGGCCGTTGCGGGAGCTGATCTAGCTTTAGTGGCCGCACCGGTCGCCGAACTCGCTGCGCAGATCGCAGAGACACTTGCTGCAACGGATTCGGCCTGCACGGTGACTGATGTCGGTTCGACGAAGAGCGCAATCTGCCAATCGGTAGCTGAGCCAGAGCGGTTCATCGGAGGGCATCCCATGGCGGGATCCGAGGCACGGGGCGTCGAACACGCCACTGCAGAGCTCTTTCAGGGCGCGACGTGGTTCCTGGCACCGCTCACCGAGACGCGACCAGAGCGATACAAGCTCGTGCACGCTTTCGTCGCATCACTGGGCGCGGTACCCGCCGCGATCGCGCCAGAGGCCCACGACCGGCTTGTCGCGCTGACGAGTCACCTGCCACACGCGCTGGCCAACGTCCTGCTCAATCAGGCAGGAGCCGCGCGTGTCGATGGCCACGAACCGCTCGCAGCAGCTGGTGGATCGCTGCGCGACATGACTCGCGTCGCCGGAGCCAACCCAGGAATCTGGGTGGACATCTTCCTGGACAACGCTGATGCGCTTCGAGAGGTTCTAGCCGAGCATCGCCGCGGCCTCGAAGGGCTCGAGACTGCTCTTGCCAAGCGTGATGCGGGCTTCCTGGGTCGATGGATCGGCGATGCCTCAGGGCATCGGAAGCGGCTCCTTGCTGAGGCATATCCGGATGCTGGGGCGATATATCGGCTCGAGGTTCATGTCCCGGATCGCCCTGGGGTCTTCGCAGCGATTACGCAAGCCTTCGCCTCGGAGGGGATCAACATCGAAGACTTCGAGGTTCGCCACATGTCACCTGAGCGTGGCGGAACGTTGGAGTTGCTCGTAGGTGAGGATGACGCCGAGCGAGCCGCGGCTCTCCTTGAAGCCCAGGGCTACGACGCGATCGCCGTCCCGGTTGTCTCGGATGCCGAGCAGGACTGACTCTCTCCGTCGGATCGAGCCAGCGCACGGGCTCGAGGGCGACGTCGCAGTTCCGGGCGACAAGTCGATATCTCATCGATCCCTCCTTCTCGGTGCGTTGGCCGACGGTCGGTCCGAGATCAAACGATTCGGTAGCTCCGCTGACACCACCAGCACTGCGTCAGTGTTGCGCCAGCTGGGTGTCGACGCACGGATCGATGGCGATCTCGCGACCGTCGACGGCGTCGGCGTTCGCGGACTGAAGGCCCCGGCCGAGGCGCTCGATTGCGGCAACGCTGGGACGTTGCTTCGTCTGATCTCCGGCTTGCTCGCCGGCCAGGACGGTTCATTCGAGCTGATCGGCGACGAGTCGCTCTCCGGCCGCCCGGTCGAACGGGTCGCGACCCCTCTGCGCGAGATGGGCGCCAGGATCGCGTCGACTGACGGATATCCGCCCGTGCGGATCGAGGGTGGGAGTCTGCATCCGATCTCCTACGAGCTTCCGGTGGCTAGCGCACAGGTGAAGTCAAGCGTGCTTCTCGCGGGCCTGCTCGCGGAGGAGGGACCAACCGAGGTTCGCGAGCCGCGACCGACGCGCGACCACACAGAGCGAATGCTGGCCGCTGCAGGCGCTCGCATCTCCTACTCGCCCGGGCGAGCGTCGGTCTGGCCAGTGAAGACACTACGACCCTTGTCGTTCGATGTCCCGGGTGATTTCTCGTCCGCGGCGCCATTTCTAGCGGTTGGCGTGCTGATGTCTGGCTCCCGCATACGCGTGCACGGTGTCGGCGTCAACCCCACTCGCACGGGATTCCTCAGCGTTCTGGAGCGAATGGGCGCTCGGATCTCCGTCTTTAACCGTAGGACGGTCGCAGGCGAACCCGTTGCCGATATCGAGGTGAGTTCGTCCGAGCTGACGGCGACGTCAATTGGGGCATCTGAGGTGCCGCTTCTGATCGACGAGCTCCCGCTCTTTGCGCTCGTCGCGGCACTGTCACACGGCGAGAGCACGGTTTGGGGAGCTGAGGAGCTGCGCGTAAAAGAGTCCGATCGCATCAGTTCTACAACAAGGGCCCTACGTGCGATTGGAGTGCGCATCGAGGAGCGGCCAGACGGTTTTCGCGTCCGAGGCGTTCCGACGCGGCCCGGCGGCGGGCATATCGAGACTGCCGGCGATCACCGCATCGCGATGATCGGTGCGCTGGCTGGTCTCTTGTCGCGCGATGGCGTGCAGATCGAGGGTGCTGACTGGGTCGAGGTAAGCTACCCCGGCTTCTTCGACGTTCTCGACTCGTTGCGCATCTAGGCGTTACGGGTAGCCGGCCACAATGCGCCGGCATATCTATGACTCGGCCGACCTCGATACTCAGCCCATGGTGATAGCCATCGACGGTCCCGCCGGCGCGGGGAAAAGTACGACCGCCCGACTCGTTGCCGAGCGTCTGGGATTTACATACGTCGATACGGGAGCGATGTATCGAGTGATCACCTGGATCGCGCTTCGCGACCGAATCGACCTCGACGACGGTGTGGCGCTCGGCCATGCGAGCGAGCGACACCAGTGGGACGTGGAGCATCGTCGCGTCCGAGTGGACGGCGAGGACGTCACACTTGCATTGCGCGAGCCGCGCATCGATCGCGACGTATCGCGCGTCGCCGCGCACGCGGAGGTTCGCGCGATACTGCGCGAGCGTCAGCGAGCTGCGGCCGCCCGAGGGAACGCCGTGATCGAGGGACGCGATATAGCGACGGTCGTTGCTCCCGACGCGGCAGTGAAGGTGTATCTGACCGCAGACGAGAGCGAGCGAACTCGTCGGCGCGCGGCCGAGCAGTTCGGACGCGACGAGGAGACCCTGGTTGGAGAGCTTCGCCGACGCGACGAGGCCGACGCAGAACAGTCGCGTCCCGCAAGCGATGCCACGAAGATCGACACAACCGGGCTCGAGATTGACGATGTTGTCGAGCGCATCCTGCGGCTCGCGGACAGCGTTGTAGCGGCGCGCCAATGAGCGGCGAGGGCGAGGCCACGCAACGCGAACCCTGGAGACCCGGTATGCCGGTTTTTTACTGGGCGGTAGGCAAGGGGCTGATCGGTGCGATGATGCACACCTTTGCTCCGCTGTCGATCTATGGCGCTGAACGGGTCCCGCGCCACGGCGGCGCCGTGCTCGCAATGAATCATTTCCATGCCATCGATCCCGCATGTTTCGGAGTCTCATGCCCCCGTCGTGTGGTCTTCGCTGCGAAGAGCGAGGCGCATGAAACCGCGGGCCTCGGTCAACTGATCCGAGCGCACGGCGCCTTGTCCATCCGCCGCGGCGAGTCAGATCGAGACGCGTTGAGACGCATGCGGAAGACGGTCCGTGACAACCACATGCTCGGAATGTTCATCGAGGGTACGCGCCAGGTCTCGGGTGTCCCCGGCGAGCCGAAGCCAGGCGCGGCGATGATCGCTATGAACGAGGGCGTCCCCGTTGTCCCCGCAGCCATTGAAGGTTCGCGAGACTGGACATTTCGAGGTCGGGAGCCCGTTGCGGTCGCATTCGGCGAACCGTTGCGCTTTGACGAATACCCAACCAACTCGAAGGGCTATCGCGCAGCATCGACGGTGATCATGAATGAGATCACTCGCCTCTGGGAATTTCTTCGTGTGGCGCGCGAACACGGATGTCCGCCTGGCAGGCCACCGCGTAGCTCTCACGTGCCATCGCGGTTCGAATGACTGGATCGTTGGCTGGTACGGTCGCGGTCGTCGGGTTTCCCAACGTCGGCAAGTCGACGCTCGTGAACAGGCTCACCGCGACACGCGAAACCGTTGTCCATGAGACCGCGGGTGTCACACGCGACCGGAAGGAGGTCGTGTGTGAATGGGGGAGATCCAGGTTCGTGCTCGTCGATACCGGAGGCGTCGACATCGCGGATGAGTCACCGATCACGCAGGCCATTGGTCGCCAAGCCCGGGCTGCTATCGAGGACGCCGATGTCGTGCTGTTCGTTGTCGACGCACAGACAGGTGTGACGCCGGGAGACGAGGAGGTTGCGCAGATTCTCCGCGCCTCGAAGACACCGGTGATAGTCGTCGCAAACAAGATCGACGATGCTCGGCACGAACACGACGCCGTCGAGTTTCATCGACTTGGACTTGGCGACCCAGTTCCGATATCGGCGCTTCATGGCAACTCGACGGGCGACCTCCTCGACCTGGTCGTTGCTGCGCTTCCCGGGACCGCACTTGTCGAGCCGGGGGACGACGCGATCCGCGTCGCGATTCTCGGAAGGCCGAACGTGGGCAAGTCGAGTCTTCTCAACGCGCTGCTCGGACGGGATCGCGTCATCGTCTCGGAGATACCTGGAACAACTCGCGATGCGATCGATACGACGCTTCAGCGCGACGACACGACATTCGTCCTCGTCGACACGGCAGGTGTGCGACGGAGGCGTCGTCATCGCCAGGGCATCGAATACTTCTCGGAACTTCGAACGAGGCGGGCCGCGGAGCGCGCCGACGTCGCGCTCGTGGTCATCGATAGCTCGGAAGGGATCGTCGATCACGACCTGACGGTCGCCGATATCGCCCGGCGGGCCGGGTGTTCGACCCTGCTTGTCCTCGCAAAGTGGGACATCAGCACGATCGGCGTCGAGGACGTGCGGCTGCGCATGCAGGAGAAGCTTCGCCAGCGTCCGACGCTTGTCGCTGTGTCCGCGTCAACCGGTCGAGGACTCGGGCGACTGCTCGACTCCGTTGAAGAACTCTTCAGGAGGCGGCTGTTCCGCGTGGCCACGTCAGAGCTCAACGAGTTCCTCGAAGAACTTCGCTCCGGTCGGCCCGGTCCGAGCAAGCAGGGTCGCCGACTTCGACTCAAGTACGGCACCCAGGTCGCGGTACGACCGCCACGCTTCCGCCTCTTCGTGAACGATGCAGGTCTCGTGACACGTGACTACGCATACTGGGTCGAGAACCAGATTCGTGAACGGTTCGGTCTTGAAGGCACGCCAGTCGTCATCGATTTCGTCGGGCAGCAGCGCTAGCCATGCGGTTCCTCGTGATCGGCGGTGGAAGCTGGGGTACGGCATTTGCGGCGTTGCTGGTGGAGCAGAACCATGATGTGACTCTCGCCTGCCGCGACGCAGACCAGGCCGCAGAGATCCGCGAAACGGCACGCAATCCGCGCTATCTGAATGACGCTGACCTGACCGGGCTCGCTGCCGTGGAAATGGCCACGATGGACGTCGAGGAAACTGACATCCTTGTTTTCGCGCTTCCGAGCGGCGCTCTCGCAGATGTTGCAGCTGAGGTCAAGGGGAACACGCCTGCGCTGATCCTCACGAAGGGCCTTGATCCGATCACGGGTGGTCGACCGTCCGAGCTCGTGGGTGACAGGCCTGTAGCTGTGCTCGGTGGCCCCAACCATGCGGAGGAACTTGTCGCCGGGCTGCCAGCGGCCGCGGTCGTCGCCAGTACCGATACGGAACTCGCCGAGCGGCTACAGGACGCAATCCACAGCACCCGTTTTCGGATCTATCTGAACGATGATCTCGTGGGCGTCGAGCTCTGCTCAGCCGCAAAGAACGTGATCGCTCTTGCCGCTGGCGCTGTCGACGGTCTCGAGCTTGGTGACAACGCCAAGGCAGCCTTGATGAGCCGGGGTCTGGCCGAGATGGCCCGTCTTGCAGCCGCGTGCGGGGCTCGGGGAGAGACATTTTCCGGCCTTGCCGGGATGGGTGACCTCGTCGGGACATGCTCAAGCCGACACAGTCGAAACAGGCGGGCCGGCGAGCTCGTGGCACAGGGCGCCACTATCGCCGAGGCGCAGGAACGTATCGGCATGGTGGTCGAGGGAATGTCAACCGCGCCGGTCTTGCGTCGGCTCGGTCAGGAGCTCGATATTGAACTTCCCATCACGGAGGCCGTGTGCGCGGTGCTGTCGGGAGGGCGCATCGAGGAGCTAGTCTCAAGCTTGCTGGCGCGCCGGCCGACGAGGGAGTAGGACTCCCGGACTCTGGGGGACAGACATGAACGCATTGAAGACACCAACAACTAGAGGGACGCTCCTGCGTCCATGGCTCCTGCTCAGCATGTTTGCTGCCCTCGCCCTTGCCCTTGCGGCCTGTGGCGGCAGCGACTCTGGGAGCAGCAACAGTCTCGCCGGCATCGGTGAGGGAGACGGAGATTCTCCAGCAGCCGCGGAGCTGCTCCCGGCCGATGTACCTGTCTTGTTCACGTTGAACACGGACCTGGAATCTGAGGAATGGAAGCTCGCGAGCGACATCGTGGCTCGATTCCCCGCGTCTCAGGACGCCATTGACTCGGCCTTGAGCAGTCTGGCCGGCGACGAAGTCGACTTTGATACCGACGTGCGTCCAGCCCTCGGTAGCGACATCACGATCGCGATGCTCGAACTCACCGAGGACGACCCGCCGATCGCGATGGTTCTCAAGCCGAACGACGCGTCGAAGCTTGACGAGCTATTGACCAAAGGACAAGCGGACGATCCAGGTAGCTCGCCCGCATGGCGCGTGATCGACGACTGGTACCTGCTGGCCGATGACGAGGAAGCGCTCGATGCATTGATCGCTTCGACGGAGCAAGCATCCCTTGCCGATGCGCCCAGGTTCAGCGAGCTGATGTCAGCTCTCCCTGGCAACAGCCTGGCCCGGATGTGGATTAGCCCCGCCGTAACACGGGAGTTGGTCGATCAGACCGCGGCCGACAATCCAGAAGGCATCGAAGCTCTGCAGGATCTACTCGGTGGAGTCAGTCTAGGCACGTTTGAAGGAGCCGCCTTTGCGATCCTCGCGACCGAGGCCGGTGTAGCGCTGGTTGGTCTCTCGAAGACCGTCGGCGCGACCGTGCCGAGTACAGGCACGTCAGAAATTCTGGATCTTGCGCCAGCTGGTGCAATTGCATTCGTCTCGACGCGAGATCTGCGCGAGTCGGTGAAAAAGACCATTGACGCGGCTCTGCAAGCGCAACCTGACGCTGAAGCACAGCTCGGGCAGTTCGAAGCTCTGCTCGGTCTGACGATCGAAGACGACCTGTTGCCGCTGTTCGAGAATGAACACGCCGTGTACGTGCGGCCCGGAGAGCCGATCCCCGAGATCACGATTGTGCTGAGTCCCGACGACTCGGCGGAGAGCGCGAGCCTGATAAACCGGCTACTCGCGATCGCTGAGCTAGGCGGAGACAGCCTGGCGCTACAGAGCGAAGAGATCACAATCGGTGACAGAGCCGCTCAGAGCATCACGCTCGATGGTCAAACGGTGTACTTCGCCGACGTTGAGGATCATCTCGTTATTACGACGACCATGGAAGGAATTGCAGACTTCGGCGCCTCTGAAAGCTTGAAGGACGACGAGCAATTCTCGGCCGTGGCCGACGCAGCCGGGTTGCCTGACGAGACGGCAGGGTTCATCTACCTCGACGTAGCGGAGAGCCTCGCGCTTGCGCCGCTTGGAAGCAGTCTCGGACTCCCCGGTTCTGACAGCGTTGATCCTGCAACGCTTGACAATCTCGCTCCGTTGGGAGCGCTACTGGTATTCGGAACGGCATCAGCAGATGAGCAGCAGTTTGCTGCACTGCTGACAATCGAGTAGCCTTCGGCGCCGAAATGGCGCACGAGTTCCTTTTCACGTCGGAGTCCGTTACCGAAGGGCACCCCGACAAGATGGCCGATCAGATCTCGGATGCTGTTCTCGACGCGATCTATACGG
>JAUXJK010000105.1 GCA_030624785.1 Actinomycetes bacterium | reverse complement strand
CTTCTCGGGGCCGACGTCACGAGCGGTGACGATCTACAACGACGGCTCGGGATATTCAAGGGCAACTACTTTGCGAAAGGAGCGTTCGACTGCGCCTGGTGGGCACTCGACGCCAAGCTCCGAGGCGTTCCTTTGCACCGGCACGTCGGCGGAACACGCGATCGAATCGAGATCGGCGCTGATTTCGGGGTCGCAGACTCCTATGACACGCTGATCGGCCAGATCGGGGAGGCGCTCGACGACGGTTTTCGACGCGTGAAGCTGAAGTTCAGGCCAGGCTGGGATGTTGACATGGTTGCCGCCGTTCGCTCAGCGTTTCCGGATCTCGTCTGCCACGTCGACTGCAACTCGGGCTACACCCTCGAGGACATCGATCTCTTCCGCGCGCTCGATCGATTTGAGCTCGCGATGATCGAACAACCACTCGCGTTCGACGACCTGCTTGACCACGCGAAGCTCGCCAAAGCGATCGAGACGCCGATCTGCCTGGATGAGACGATTACATCTCCCCAGCGGGCGCGGCACGCGATCGAGCTCGGCTCGTGTTCATGGATCAACATCAAGCACGGCCGGGTCGGGGGCATCACCAATGCGATTGCCATCAATGAGATCTGCGAAGAGGCTGGCATCAAGTGTTGGATCGGCTCGATGCTCGAAAGCGCCGTGGGCTCGGCGCTCAGCGTGGCGGTCGCGTCTCGCGAGCATGTCCACTATCCCGCCGATGTCTTTACGACGGAACGTCACTACCACGAAGATCTCGCGCATCCAGAGGTCACCTTCGAGCGTGGCGAGGATGGCGGAGTGTTCGCGCTCGCCCCGGACACACCGGGGATCGAGCCGGAACCTCATCCGGAGCGGCTCGAGGCGGCGACCCTGGCGCGGGCTCTCGTTTCAGCCACCTAGATTCAGCGGGCGATCCAGCTCAGGCGACGGATTTGTGCTCGTCGTGACGGCAGGTAGCGCTTGGCGCTAGCGCGTTGGGGTGGAGGAGCGCCGCGGGCGTCGAGGCCGGCGCTTGCGCAGGCTGGTGGCGCGCGAGCGTCCGTCCATCGCTCTGTCGAGTTGATGCTGCCCATCGCTCATCACGAAGCCGTCGGAGCAACGGGTCTCGATCTTGCCGTCGGCGAACTGGTCGTGGTAGAGCTGGCGATACGCGCCGCCGCGAGCGAGAAGCTCGTCATGGGCACCGCTTTCGACGATCTGCCCGTGCTCGACGACATGGATGGTGTCTGCAGCCTGGATCGTTGAGAGACGATGCGCCACGGCCAGGGTCGTCCGCCCACTGACCAGTTCGGCGAGCGCTGCCTGGATCTGTCGCTCCGAAGCGCTGTCGAGCGCTGAGGTCGCCTCGTCAAGTACCAGAACGCGAGGATCGTGGAGGATCACCCGGGCGATCGCGATGCGCTGTTTCTCTCCTCCCGAGAGTCGGAAGCCGCGCTCGCCAACCAGCGTGTCGTAGCCGTCGTCGAACTCGACGATCCGATCGTGAATGGCCGCGGCTTTGCACGCCGCCTCAATCTCTTCATCAGTTGCCATGACCCGCCCGTATGCGACGTTGGCACGCAAAGTGTCGGCAAACAGATAGCTCTCCTGTGTCACGAGTCCCACCAGCGTCGCGATCGAACCGAAGCTCAGCTGTCTCAGATCGATCCCGTCGAGCGTTATCGAGCCCTCGGTCGGGTCATAGAGGCGTGGCACGAGATTGAGGATCGTCGACTTGCCTGCACCGGACGTTCCGACGAAGGCGATCAGCTGTCCAGACGACGCCGTGAAATCGATTCCGTCGAGCGCCTTGCTGGGGGTCTCGCCGCCGCCGGGGTAGGCGAAGTGAACGCCGTTGAAGGCGAGCTCGCCCTCGGCCATGTCAGGTTCGAGCACGACCGGATCGTCCGCCTCGGTCACATCCGGCTTTGCGTCGAGATATTCGAAGATCCGCTCGAACATCGACTGCGATGATTGGAACTCGACGAACGTCTCGAGCAGGCGCGCGACTGGAAAGAGGAGGCGGTTTTGCAGCGTCGTGAACGCGATGATCGTGCCGGCCGTAATGGCGGTGCCGCCGTTGATCAGCAGGCCAGCGGCGAGGTAGATCAGCACGGGCGTCGCGCCTAGAAATGCTTGGACGATCGTAAAGAACGCTTGCCCGATCACCTGCTGGCGCTTTGTCACATCGGCGAGTCGATCGTTTGCCACCTCGAACCGGTCGACCTCGTGCTGCTGCTGCCCGAACAGGCGCGCCAGCGTAAAGCCTGACACGCTTAGTGTCTCCTGTGTCAGCACGTTCATCTCTGCCGTCGCCACCTGAGCTTGCTTCGTCAGTCTTCTTCGGCGCGAACCGATGAACTTCGTGGCCCACCAGAAAAGTGGCAGCGTCGCGAGTGCAATGATGGTCAGCTGCCAGGACAGGATCAGCATCGCGATGATCGCGGCGATGAAGGTGACGCTGTTGGAGAGAATTGAAGAGAGCGTCGAGCTCACTGCCGTCTGTACGCCACCTACGTCGTTCGAGATTCGTGACTGCAGGTCGCCCGTGCGCGCTGAGGCGTAGAACGAGAGCGACAGGCTGTGGAGATGTCGGTAGACGCGGTCCCGCAGGTCCCGCAGGACACGCTGACCGAGCCCGTTCGAGAGCACTGTCTGGTACACGCCCAACGCTGCGCCGACAACGGAGATGAGCAGCATGATTATGGACAGCGTGACGAGCAATGACACGTCCGGGCCACCGCTGCTAGGAAAAAGCGCTTCGTCGAACACGACCTTGATCAGAAGCGGGTTGGCGACTCCGAGTATCGCTCCGACGAGCACGACACCGACGAGAGCCGCAACCTGCTGCCGGTGAGCCGCAAACAGCGCCCAGACACGACGCCAGCTAAAGCCGGACTCTTCCTCAACCGCTGGGTGGCCGGTAGTCGCGCTCATCATGTGTGGTCTCGGGCGTCGCGTTCGCGCCGCCTGGGACCGCAAGGGTATGCGCTGTTTAAAAGGCCGGCGAGACTAGTTTCGGGCTAGGACGCTGATCGTCACGCGCCCATCCGTGTTTCGCAACGCGCTCGCGAACACCGCGCACGTCGCGTTCTTGAGAGGAATCGGCAGAGTCCGGCTCTCAGCGGTTTTGGTGAACGATCCGCGGCCGTTCTTGGCGATGCCGCCATTCGTGCACGTCATGGACCAGTTTGACCTTGACCTTGCCTCGAGGGTGTGTGGCTTGCTTGATGGCGATCCGTTTCGGCTTCTTGACGGCTACCGTGGCCTGGGTTGCGGCGAACCGGAAATCGGAGCTTGCTTTCGCGACGACTCGCAGTTTCGCTCCGCCAGTCTAGGCCCTCTTCAGATCGAGATGTCGCGGCTAGGGCGGTCCGTTGAACCGGGTAGCGGTCGCCTGATAACCCTTCCTCAGGGTGCGTCGACCATGAGCTCGACGAGGTAGTCGAACCACCCAGCGGCGGCTTCAGCTGCATTTCGGTGCAGCGTTGTAGCGTCGCGGCTGAGTTGAGCGATGTCTCGATAGCCGAGCCGGTCGGCGGCGCGAGAAAGGATGGCGAAGGTCGCGAGCTCGCTGTGCTCGGTCACGTACCAATCCTTGAGGTTGTGCGGCGAGGCGTCGTCACGCAACGAGCCCGCAAAGCCCTTCAATGCGGCTGTCAGTACGGCCTGACGTTCTTTGCGCATCGATGTTCCATGCCCGAGGGTCACGAGCGCCGCCTCGAGGCGGCTGCGAATCTCGGCGGTCTCATCTCGATGCTGCTCGAGGACATCTCTGAGCTTTGCGTCAGGCGCTGATTCGGCAAGCGACGTCAGTGCCTCGATCGTTCGCGTCTCGAGCGCGTGCGCGTCTTCAAGCGCTGCGACAAGGCGTTTTGTTCCGGTTGTTGCCGCCAACGTGTCCTCCTGCCTCAGCGTCGCCCCTCACGGGTCAGGGCTCACCAGGATCGTAGACGGCGGCCCAGCTAGGCGATCGGTGGTAGTGAGTGCACCACGCTCTGTCGCTGTCGGCGCCGCCGTACACTGCTCGCTCGACGACTGACGCGACGACCGACCGTAGGAGCGCCCCGATGTTCTCATTTGGACTGATGACCGACACGCATCCACACCTCGGCGAGTACGCGCGATACGCGGAGGACCAGGGCTTCAACCACTTCTGGGTGCTCGATTCGCCTACGAACTGGCGTGAGATGTCCCCGTACATGACGCTTGCGGTGATGAACACCAAGACCGCAACGATTGGTGCCTGTTGCACCAACCCAGTCACACGGAACATGGCTGTCAATGCAAGTCTGCATGCGACGCTGCAGGAGCTGAGCGGCGGACGGGTTGTCCTCGGGATCGGCAAGGGCGACAGCGCGGTTCGACGCATGGGCGAGCGTCCCGCAAAGCTCAAAGAACTCAAGAAGACCGCTCCTCTGATGCAGAAACTCGCGAGCGGTCAAGAGGTCGCGTACCTGCCCGACGCACCCAGCGATGATGCGTGGCACGAGCAGGCTGAAGGGGATCTCACCCTGGAGTTTTCGTGGGCGATGAAGCAGCACATGCCCATGTACATCGCCGGGTATGGCCCCAAGGTTCTGGAGTGGTCAGGCGAGCACGCTGATGGGATATTCATGCAGATCGCCGAGCCGACGACGGTCGAGTGGGCGGTTGAACACCTTCGAAAAGGTGCGGACAAGGCTGATCGCGATGTCGACGACATCGAGGTCGTCGTCTGTTGCCCCTCGGTCGTTTCGGATGATCACGCCTCAGCCTGTGACGCGGTGCGAGGCTTTCCGGCCTACGTGTCCAACCACGTCATGGACATGCTGCGCTACTACGACGCGTCGGACCTGCCCGAGAATCTCGTTGCCTGCACGAAGAACAAGGAGACCTACGACTATCGGCATCACACCGATTCGAGCGCCGACCACGCGTCGTCGATCTCAGACGAAATCGCGGACGCCTTCACAGTCATTGGCACCGCGGAACGATGTGCCGAGAAGCTCAACGAACTAAAGGCTCGGGGCGCCACGCAGCTCTGTATCTACTTCATGGGATTCGACGAGGCCACGATGTATGAGACCGTCGATGCGTATTCGAGCGACATCATTCCGCGGGTGAACGGCGAGTAGTGAGTTCGAAGAGCCTGACGCTTTCTGAACTGCGTCAGGCCGGTGAGCCTTTCCCGGGCTTGGGATGCATCAGACAACCCGGTTGCCATGAAGCGAGATGAGCCCCAGGACGCTCTAAGCCAAACCGATGCCTCGGTGCCGGACGTCGTGCCTGGGCCAAACTGGCGCAGGATCGCGCTCATCTGCGCGTTGCCGGCTGCCGTGACACTTGCGTGGCTGATCGCGGTCGTCGTCGGAGATCAGCTCGGACGTGTCGCCGAGCACTGGGAGGCCACCGTCACGATGATCTTCGGGAGCTTTCTCGCAGGCTCCTCGCCCGAGGGCGGAGGCGCTGTCGCGTTTCCGATCTTCACCAAGGTGCTCGAGACGCCCGCGGCTGTTGCTCGGACGTTTTCGCTGTCGATTCAGGCCGTCGGCATGACAGTTGCGTCAGCGGTGATGCTGCTGACAGCTCGGACTATCGAGTGGCGGGCCTTTCTCGTCGCGTTTCCTCTCGGGACGGCCGGTTTCATGGCTGGGCTGTTCGTTCTGGGCGATCCCGACACGCTGTTCTGGGATTTTCGCGTCTCTGCGGCGTTTGCGAAGGTGACGTTCACCATCACGCTCGCGGCGATGGCGTACCTGATGTTCGTGATGCTTCGCTCACCCGACAAGGGAGAAGACAGGTGTCCGATCTGGAACCGTCGCGTGGGATTTGGGCTCGCCGGCGCTGCGTTCATCGGCGGCGCGATCACGTCGCTTACCGGCACAGGCGTCAACGTGATGCTGTTTCTGTTCATCGTGTTGATGGCTGGTTTACATCCACGGGTTGGAGTACCTACGAGCATCCTGACGATGGCGGCGCTGTCGATCGTCGGTTTCATCGTGCTCGCACTCGTGCACGGTCAGTTCGACCTGGGATTCAACGCCGCAGGTGAGATCATCTCTGTCGGCGACCGTGTCGCAGATCCGCCCCTTGACGCTAGTCGCACCGATGTGCTCGGGTTCTGGTTAGCGGCCGTGCCCGTTGTGGTCTGGGGGGCACCCCTTGGAACGTGGGTCGTGCATGTCTTGCGCGAGCGTCGGCTCATCATGTTCGTCGGACTGCTCGCGCTGATCGAGGTCATGACGACCGTGATTTTTCTCGACGATCTGCGCTCCAACCGTGCTCTGCTTGCGTACTTCATCGGCGGTCTTGTGCTGGCGCTGGTGGGAGTTCGCGTGCTGCGTCGCTACCGTCGTGAGTTGCTGGGTTTCCCGCCCGGCCCGAGCCCCGGCCTGCAACCGTGAGCGAACTCGACTCAGACAAACCCGCTGGGTCGCCGTTTGGCACCAGCGAGTTGCTTGCAGCGGTGCAGGGAGCTGGGCGAATACTCGACGCAGGCTGCGGGAGTGGGCGCCTGACCGTGGAGCTCGCGAAGAACGGGGCCGCGGTTACCGGTATCGACACAAGCGAGTCTCGCCTTCGGGGGGCCCGCACTCGCGCCGCCGAAGCAGGCGTGAGCCTCCAGCTGCGTGTTGGCGATTTCAACGAGCCGTTGCCCTTCGACGACGGATCGTTCGATGCGGTGACGAATCGGCTGTCGCTCATGGCGGCGGATGATCCGGTGTCGACTCTGCAGGAGTTTCGTCGAATTCTGAAGGAGGGCGGTCAGGTTGCGACCGCCGTGTGGTCTTCGCCCGCCGAGAACAGGTGGTTCTCCGCTGCCCGAGAAGCGATCGCGACCGTGTTGGGCGCCGAGCGGGCGGCTTTTGCGCGGGCCTTCGGCAGGATTGGGAGCACCACGGAAGCGCAGGAAGTTCACTGCGCAGCGGGCCTTCGAGACGTGTGTGCGAACGTCCTACAAGGAGAGATCGTCGTCGCCAGCGCTGCCGAGCACTGGACACGGCTCGCAACGGACATTGGGCACTTCGGACGTCTCGACGACTCGATCAGCGTGGCTCAGCGCGCCACGATCGTCGACGAGCTCGCAGCGAAGCTCGAGCCGCACCGCTCGGGCGAGATCCTGCTAATACCGCGTG
>JAUXJK010000022.1 GCA_030624785.1 Actinomycetes bacterium | reverse complement strand
CGCTGGCCGATTCAGCGTCTCCGAAGTGGATGGCCAGGGATCAGAGGCCAAGATCAAGGCCTACAAGCTGTATCCGCCGGGAACGCATGTTGACGGCCCCGATCAATGGATGACCCCCTTGGTGAGCTGAGATGGCGCGCTCAAAATCAGCACGGCAACAGCAACTGGAAGAGCTAGCTCTAGCACCGGTCGAATGGCTCGACGAGCGATCCGGCGTCGTACAGGGGTCCAAGTGGTTCCTGTTTCGGAAAGTCCCGCGCGACGTCAGCTGGGCGCAAACGCTCGGCTCGGCCACGCTTACAGCGTTCATCGTGCAGTTGGTGACTGGGGTCGTTCTCGCCATGTACTACAAGCCGGACCCGGCGGCTGCGTACGACTCAATTCTCGCGATCACGAACGACATCACGTGGGGTTGGCTTGTCCGCGGCATGCACCGTTGGGGCGCGAGCGTCTTCATCATCCTGTTGTTTTTCCATATGGGCCGGGTCTTTATCTACGGCGCCTACAAATACCCACGCGAGCTGAACTGGCTCGTCGGAGTGATCATCCTCTTGCTGGCGCTCGCCGAGGGTTTCACGGGGTATCTGCTCCCGTGGGATCAGACCGCGTACTGGGCGACGGTCGTCGGTATCAACATCAATGCCACGGCTCCGATCGCGGGCCCGTTCATTGCCGATTTCCTCAAGGGTGGCGCCGAGATTGGCGGCGAGACGTTAGCTCGCTTCTATTCGTTGCACATGCTCCTGATACCCGGGGGTCTGATCGCCCTGATCACCCTGCACATGTATCTCGTGACCCGACTTGGTGTCGCATCGCCACCGTGGTCGAAGGAGGCTGCTGGCCGGGAGCGCGTCGAAGTGGAGACCCGCAAACGGGGTCTGGTTGAGCCGCGCCGCCGCAAGAGCGTGAGCAGAAAAGACCAGACGTGAGCACCAAGGAGCAGCGCGACGACTTCACGCGATACAAGCGTGACGTAAAGAGGGAAGGGAAGCCGTTCTTCCCGTACGCCGTATTCCACGACACGGTGATGAGCCTCTTCGTGGTTGCGGTGATCATTGGGTTGGCCGCGTTGTGGTTCTTTACCTCGGGCGAGGAGGCAGGCGATGCCGGAATCCTCGGACCGAGATACCAATCAGAGGCCGACCCCGCGGCGATTCAGTTTGTGCCGCGGCCGGACTGGTACTTCTTCTTCCTCTTCTATCTGCTCCGAATCTTCAAGTGGCCCGAGTCGGTCATCCTCGGCACGATTGGGATCCCAACGATCGCGCTGATCTTGCTCTTGGTCGTTCCGTTCATCGATCGCCGCCGCGAGCGCCGGTTGCTTCGCCGGCCCGTCGCAATGGTCGCCTCGGTGTTAGTGATCGCCTCGCTTGGCATCTTGACGTACAAAGGCGCGACAGCGAAAGAGGGAGCGGCGGGCGCCGAGGACGCGATTCCCGAGTGGATCGTCGACGGGAATCTGGTCGAGAACGCCGAGGTCGTGCTGTCCACGGATCCAGATGCGGCGGCACTGGGTGCCGACCCTGGAGATGCCGAGACGCTCATCGAAGACGGCGCTGAGTTGCTCGTCCAGGCCGGTTGCTTGAACTGCCATGTGTATCGCAATGTTGGGGCCCAGAACCTCGGTGCCCCCGACTTAACCGAAGAGGGCTCGCGTGAACGCGGACTCGAATGGCAGATTGGCCACCTGAAGGATCCGCCCGCATTCAGCGGAGGATCTTTGATGCCATCGTTCGCAACTCTCGGCGACGATCAACTCTTGAGGCTTGCAGTGTTCCTCGAGTCTTCGCGCGGCAACTAGGCCGCCAACCCACTCTGCAGCACGCGATAGGCCTTGCCAGGTCGCTGGCTAGCACCACCGTCATGACTCCAGGCGGGCCATGTAGCGTCATCCGCTCATGAGTCAACACGAGACCGGCAGGCTGGCACCAGACGAGGTGCGGGAGATGTTCGATCGCATCTCACCCGTCTACGACGGCATGAACCGGGCGATGACGCTTGGCCTCGACCGCCGTTGGCGGCGAATGGCCGCCCAGGCGGTAGTGCGCCGCGGCGATCGAGTGCTCGACGCCTGCTGCGGGACAGGTGATCTCGCCCTCGCCTGTGAGCGGGCCGGTGGCATCGTCACGGGACTCGACTTCTCCGAAGACATGTTGCGCCGCGCGAGTCGGAAATCGGCGACGATCGACTGGCGTCTTGGCGACGCCCTGGCTCTGCCGTTCACTGACGGACGCTTCGACGCCGTGACGGTGGGTTTTGGCGTGCGCAATCTCGACGATCTCGGAGCTGGCTTCCGCGAGCTGCACCGCGTACTGCGGCCCGGCGGGAGGCTCGCGTGCCTTGAGATCACGCGTCCCTCGGGCGCGCTCAAACCTCTGTTTCGTGCATGGTTTGATGGCGTGGTGCCGTTCGCCGGCAAGGTGCTTCCCGGGGGCCGGGCCTATACCTATCTGCCCGCGAGTGTTCGGCGCTTTCCCGGGCCTCGCGAACTCGCGGTTCTGTTAGAAGAAGCGGGCTTCGGCGAGGTAGGCTGGAAGGTGCTGGGTGGCGGAATCGTTGCCCTTCACACCGCTACGTCGCGCCCCGTCGGGCAGGCCTCATGAACGCGCTTACAGCCATCCGCTCTGATCCCGGGCTTGAGGACTACCTCGCTCGCCTCGAAGCACGGCTTGAGACCGCGGTCGCCTCGCACCCCGGCGTGCTCGCAGATGTTGTCAAGGAGAGTCTGAAGGCAGGTGGCAAGCGACTGCGTCCGGCGCTCACCTATCTGAGTGCCCCGCCGAGCCAGCGCAGCGGTGACACGTGTCTGATCGCGGGTGTCGCCGTCGAGCTGATTCACATGGCCACCCTTGTCCACGACGACATGCTCGATGGCGCAGACCTACGCCGTGGACAGCCCACGATCTGGGTCTCCCACGGTCGCGAAACCGCCAAGGCTGCCGGCGACTATCTCTTCGCTCTGGCGTTCGCTGAACTCGGGCGGCTCGATGATCTCGAAGCGATACGCGCTCTATCCGGTGCGACGCTGTCGCTGGCGAGAGGTGAGGCGCTACAGCGCCGGCAGGCTTTTCGTGCTGATACGAGCGTTGAGGACTACATGCTGCGCGCGAGTCTCAAGACGGGCAAGTTGTTCGAGGCGTCGTGTCGACTCGGAGGCGGCGATGTCAGAATGGGTGAGTTCGGGCTCGACCTTGGTGTTGCATTCCAGATTGCCGACGACATTCTCGACTGCTCTGGCGACTTCGATACCACCGGTAAGGCGGCTGGGGTCGATCTGCGTGACGGCACCCCGACCCTGCCGTTGATTCTTGCGTCGCGCACTGATCAGGAAGTGGCGCGAGCGCTCTCTGGCGAGCACGTGCCAGACGCTCTCGAAAGGGTCGTCGCCTCGGGAGCACTTGAGAAATCACGAGAGGTCGCGTGGAGCTCTGCAGCCTCGGCGCGGGAGAAGCTGGCCGGCGCCGCCGGTGTTGATGCGCTTTACGCTTTGACCTACGCAGTCGTCGATAGGGAGGGCTAGACATGAGTGTCGTCGAGCGAATCCATAGTCTCGACCTTGTTCGCGAGAAGGTCATCGCGGGCGAGCGTCTGGATCTTGATGACGGGATCGCGCTGATGGAGTGCGACGACATCCTCGCCCTTGGAGATCTCGCCGACACGGCCCGACGGTTGCGAGGCGGAAGCGATGACGTCTACTTCGTACAGAATCTCTATCTCAATCAGACCAATATCTGCCGCGTCAAGTGCAAGTTCTGTGCATTCGCGCGCACGGAGCGCCAAGACGGGGCCTACCTCTACTCGCCCGCCGAGATCGTCGAGGATGCGCTCACCCAGCACGAGCACACCCAGTTCACCGAGATCCACATGGTTGGCGGCGAGGCACCTGACGTCGATCTTTCCTATTACGTTGACATCGTTCGCGGCCTCAAGACGGCCCTTCCCGACGTACATCTGAAGTGCTTCACGGCCAGTGAGATCCATCACATGACCAAGCTGTCCGGGCTGAGTCATGAAGACGTTCTGCGTGAGTTGCAGGCCGCGGGTCTCGGCTCGCTTCCTGGTGGTGGAGCGGAGATCTTCGCCGAGAGAGTGCGGCGTCTGATCGCTCCCGGGAAGGAGCATCCCGACAACTGGTTCCACACCCACCGAGCTGCGCACAACCTCGGCATGCCAACGCATTGCACCTTGCTCTATGGCCATGTCGAAACGTACGAAGAGCGTGTCGATCACCTTCTGCGACTTCGCTCACTGCAGGACGAGACGGGTGGCTTTCTCGCGTTCATTCCACTCGCCTTTCATCCCGAGAACACGGTGTTTGAACGACGCGGCTGGACATTCAGCGCGGGGACGGACGACCTGAAGATGATCGCGGTATCCCGCCTTCTGCTCGACAACATTCCAAATATCAAGGCCTACTGGATCATGATGGGTATGCCGATGGCGTCGATCGCCCTCCACTTCGGCGCCAACGATGTCCAGGGCACTGTCGTGCGTGAAGAGATCTTCCATGCTGCGGGGGCTCGTACTGAAACGGAGCAGCAGATCGACGAACTCGTTCGCTACGTGGGCGAGGTCGGACGCACGCCAGTTCAGCGCGACACGCTCTACAACGAGCTTCGTCGCTTCGAATGAGCGCTGGCACCTGCTTGGACGCTTCGCCCAAGCCGGTGTCGGATCACAAGCTCACACCTGCGCAGCAAGCGACCGACGCCCTTGACTGGTCGTTCGACGGCTCCTGGCCCTTCGAGCCTCGCTGGCATTGGATAGACGGCGTGCGCTTGCACTACATCGACGAAGGCGCATCGAGTGCGGATCCCGTGGTGATGGTGCACGGCAGCCCGACGTGGTCGTACATCTACAGGAAGCTCATTGTCAGATTGCGTGCCAGTGGGCGTCGTTCGATCGGTGTCGATCACCTGGGTTTCGGCCGCTCAGACAAACCGCATCGCCAACGCGAATACTCGCTCGAGCGACACGTGCGTCTCTTCGGCTCCGTCCTCGATCGACTGTCGTTGCGCGACACGACGCTCGTCGTGCACGGATGGGGAGCGCCGATTGGCCTTTCTTGGGCGGTGCGACAGCCTGATCGCATCAAGGCTCTCGTTGTACTGAACGCGTTCCTCGATCCCGCGAGCCCGGGGTCGGGTGCAAGTACAGCTCTTGATCGCGTGCCGGGTGTCGGCAACGTCCTGCTCAAGGGAGCACACCGCTCGCTCCATCGTGCGGTTCGAGAAGACGTCACCGGTCGGAGCCTGACGCAAGCGGAGCTTCGCGCCTACGCTGAGCCACACCCGAGCTGGGATTCGCGAACCGGCATCCTTGCGTTCGCCCGCACAACATCACGAAGGAGCGCTGATGCGGTTCGCGCTCGCACTGATGAGCTTGAACGTGGGCTCGCGCAACTCGGCGACAAGCCTGCCCTGATCGCGTGGGGCATGAAAGACCGAGGTATGAGCAAGAGCCAACTCGACGGTTGGCGTGCCCGGCTCCCACAGGCTGATGTGCTTGCACTCGATGGGGTCGGACACCTTGTCCCCGAGGCGGCCACGGACGAGCTCGCAACAGCCATTCTCGAGCTAGGCAACAGGTAGGCCGGAGTGACTCGACCGCTTCAGCTTGGCAGGATCTCCTACGTCAACATGGCGCCCTTGTTCGAGCGGCTCGAAACGTCGGCAACCGAGGTCACGGGTGTTCCGACCGATCTGAACGCAAAGCTCTGCTCCGGAGAGCTGGACCTGGCCCCGATCTCGTCGATCGAGTGGGCGCGCCATGCGGGGCAGTTGCTGCTGCTCCCGCGGTTGTGCGTCTCCTCAGAGGGGGCGGTTGACTCGATACAGATCGTTTCGAAGAAGCCAGCCGAACATATCCGCACTCTTGCCGCCACACCCGAGAGCGCGACGTCGACGGTCCTCGCTCGCATCTTGCTTCCACACGCCCAGCACGTGCCGTTCGAGGGGGATGCAGATGCAAGGCTGCTGATCGGTGACGCCGCGCTGCGCTCGACGTTTGACGATCCGACTCCTCACTACGATCTCGGGCGACTCTGGCAGGAGCGCACCGGATTGCCCATGGTCTATGCGGTGTTCGCCACGCCTGCGCCACCGCGTGCGGGCGTCGTCGAGCTCGAGAACGCTCTGCTCGAGTCGCATCGTGCTGCGCGCGCCGAGCCGGAGGATCTGGCGCGCGAAGCGAGTGCGCGGCACGGTTATCCGGCGGGATTCCTCGCCCGATACTTCGAGAAGCTTCGCTATCGATTCGAAGCTCGCGAACGAGCTGGACTCATGGCCTTTCTCGAGCTCGCGTGCGAGGTCGGTGAGCTCGAATCGGTCCCTGATCTCCAGTTCCTGGAGGTCGACGCACAGCCGCTTCTCGCCGGAAGCGACGCTCAATAGCATGTTCACGACGGTGAGAGTCGGACGCGCGACGAGCTGGCGTCGCTACTCTGAGCGGGAGGGCGTATAGATGGCAGATGTGAGAAACACGACAGGCGCGGCGGTGCGCGAAGTGCTGGAGAAGGCACAGTCCCTCGAACGCATCGACGAGAGCGATGCCATGACGTTGCTCACGAGTCGTGATCTCGTGAGCATCGGACGCGTCGCTGACGGTCTCCGAGCTCATCGAACAGACGCAGATCGGGTCACGTTCGTCATCGATCGTAACGTCAACTACACCAACGTCTGCCACACAGACTGCGATTTCTGCGCGTTCTATCGCCGACCGGGCGATCGTCGCGAGGGCTACCTCCTACCCAAGAGCGTCATCTTCAAGAAGATCGAAGAGACGCTGTCGATCGGCGGGACAGCACTTCTCATGCAGGGTGGCCACCATCCAGATCTTGCGATCGACTACTACGAGGATCTGTTCACGTCGATCAAAGCCCGCTACCCGATCCATCTGCACGCGCTGTCTCCGCCGGAGATTCAACACATCGCTCGCCGCTCGAAGCTCAATGTGCCGGATACGTTGACGCGGCTGCGCGACGCGGGACTCGACTCGCTTCCCGGCGGCGGCGCCGAGATTCTCGTTGATCGAGTAAGAAACATCATCGCTCCGAAGAAGACGAAGAGCGATGAATGGCTCGGGGTGATGCGCGATGCGCATCGCCTCGGCATCTCGACGACCGCGACGATGATGTACGGGCACGTCGAGACGCTTGCCGAACGGATTACGCACATGCGGAGAATTCGTGCGCTTCAGGATGAGACGCGCGGGTTCCGGGCGTTCATATCGTGGACGTTTCAGCCGGATGGAACGCGTCTGGCATCGCAGGTCGATGCCGGCAAGCTCCCGACCTCCTTCGACTATCTACTGACCCAGGCCGTGAGCCGCATCTACCTCGACAACGTCGACCACATCCAGTCGAGCTGGGTCACCCAAGGCATGAAGGTAGGCCAGGTCGCACTGTCGTTCGGCGCCGATGACATGGGCTCGGTGATGATCGAGGAGAACGTTGTGTCGGCAGCTGGAACAAGCCACCGCGCCTCGACGGACGACTTCGTACGCGCGATTCGGGCGCTTGGAAAGATCCCGGTTCAACGCGACACGATGTACCGCGAGATCAAGGTCTGGTAGCGAGCGCCCCAACGATCTACGCGCATGCCAGATCGGCCTGGGAGGAGGGTCCCGGTTGCAGGTCGTAGATGAGCATGCTTGTCTGTTGCAGGGGTCTTAGTGCGTTTTGCTCTGCTTGTAGCCGCTGCCGCGGCACTGCTCTTGACCGCTGGTGGCGCCAGCGCAGCGAAGCTGCGCCTGCTGCCCGGCATGACCTATGACCGACAGGTGCGACAGACGAGCGAGGGCCGGATCGTGGTGCACATCATCACGGCCCCCCGGCCCGGCGGCCTCTACGAGCTCAAGCCAGTACTCGGTCAGGAGCGTGTGAAGGGGCGCGAGAAGGTCACCGACATGCAGAAGCGTCTAGCTCCGCTCGCCACGACCGCGGGTGTCAATGGCGACCTCTTCAACTTCACCACCGGACATCCCAGTGGCATCGTTTTCAACGATGGCCAACTCGTGTCACGGCCGATCGGTGGACGCTCGAGCCTTGGCGTTGGTCTCGACGGAATACTGCGGATCGCCCGCATTCGCTACTTCGGAAGTATCCAGCTTGGCGACGCAAAGAAGCATCCGATTCACGATTTCAATCGTCCGCTCGAGAGGAACGCCGTTGGGCTCTTCACACCGGTGTGGGCGGCTCGCACTCCACGCGTCAAGGGTGCGCTGGACATCGTGTTAGGAGGGCAGCCGGCAGCCACTCCGAATGTCGATCTCACCTCAACCATGGTGCGGAAGCGTCGAGGCGGTGGGACGCTGATTCCGCGGGACGGTGCGGTCTTGCAGGCCACGGGCTTCTGGGCCGACATTCTTGGGCGCGAGGCGGGCCTCGGGCTACCCGCGGTTGCGCGTCTGATTCTCAAGCCCTGGTGGGAGAACCCCGCGAGTGCACTCGGCGGGGGCCCTGTGATCGTGCGTGCCGGTCGCGCGATTACCGGCGCTGAAGAGGAGTTCTCGCCATCTCAACTGTTCCCGCGACACCCGCGGACCGCGATCGGGCAGCTCGAGAATGGGCGGATTCTTCTCGTCGCCGTGGACGGTCGCCGTGCGGGTTCGGTCGGCGTGAACGTTCCCGAGTTGGCGGGCCTCATGGTCAAGCTCGGTGCCGTCACGGCAATGGCGCTCGACGCGGGCGGCTCGACGACGATTGCGTTCGACGGCAGGGTGCTCAACAATCCGTCGGATGGCGCTGAGCGGGCCGTCGGGAACGCTCTCATGGTTGCGTACTACGGGGCATACGTTCAGCCCGCGCAGCACCCCGTCGCCTCGCCCAACGGTGACGGCTTCGCCGACTTCCAGCGATTGCGCTACCGACTGCCGCGGCCCTCGACTATCAATGCTCGGCTCTTCGCTCCAGATGGATCCCTCGTGTTCCAGGAGGAAGGTGATCGCGAGCCTGGTAGCTACGAACTGCTGCTCGACGGTCGAGAAGGCGTTCCGGCCCTTACCGAGGGGCGATGGCGCTTCTCGCTCTCCGCGACTGATAGCGACGGCGCCACGTCCGCGATGGACAGGCGCTTCTTCGTTGACAACACCCTCAGGAAGATCAGGTTGTCACGGCGCAACGTTGCGTTTCATCCACGTCGTGGAGGGAAGCTCCGAGTTCGGTTCAGGCTCTCGCGTGGAGCCGCAGTGCGTGTCGCGATCGAGGATGCGAAGGGCAATGTGGTGCGCGTCCTTTCGCGCCGACGCCTGGCAGAAGGTCAGAATGCGCTCGTGTGGAACGGCCGAGTAAAGAAGGGCGCAGTCGCCCGAGCCGGGCGCTACCGGGTGCGCATCCTTGCCAAGAGCTCTGTCGGTAAGTCGGAGCTGTTCGCTGATGTGGTCGTTCGCAGGCGGAAGTAGCGCAGAGGACTTGAGCTAGTGGCGGGTAAACTGGGACGTCGTGCCCGTTCCCATGGTCGACGTGAGGGCGCAGTATGCGCCCGTCCTGGCTGAGCTCCGCTCGCGCCTGCTCGAGGTTGTTGATTCGGGCCGTTTCATCCTCGGTCCGAACGTCGCTTCGTTCGAGGAGGAGGCGAGCCGCTACCTGGGCGTGTCCGACGCTGTCGGCGTGGCGAATGGCACAGATGCCCTTGTGCTTGCGCTGGAAGCCGTTGGAGTTGTGCCCGGCGACGAGGTGATCTGTCCCGCATTCACGTTCTATGCAACCGCCGAGGCGATCGCGCGGGTCGGTGCGACGCCCGTCTTCTGTGACATTGAGGCGGAGACGCTCAACCTTGACCCTCGACATGCTGCGGAACTCGTTAGCGAGCGCACGCGCGCGATCGTTGCCGTTCACCTCTTCGGTAGACCCCTGGCGCTAGACGGGCTTCCTGATGGCATTCCAGTTGTCGAGGACGCCGCTCAGGCATTTGGGGCGGGTGTTGAAGGTGATCGCGTTGGCGCACGAGGAGTCGCCTCAACGTTTAGTTTCTTCCCGACCAAGAACCTCTTCTGCCTTGGCGACGGCGGCCTGGTCGCGACCTCAGACGCGGAGATCGCCGACCGCGTCCGTGTTCTCCGTTTCCACGGCTCGCGTGACAAGGAGACGTTCGAGCTCATCGGCTACAACTCGAGACTCGACGAGCTTCAGGCAACGGCCCTGCGTTTGTTTCTCGAGCGCATCGACATCTGGAATGGCCAGCGTCGCGAGGCCGCGCTTCGCTATCGCGCACTGGGCCTCGGTGAGTACTGCGCGCTTCCAACAGATGAAGACGGCCACGTCTACCACATGTACGTCGTGAGATCTCCAATGCGTGACGCGATCGCCAGCGAGCTGAAGTCGGCCGAGATCGGTGGCCGAGCGTACTACGAAACACCTCTTCATCTGCAGCCCGTGTTTGCGCCACTGGGGCTCGGGCCCGGCAGTCTCCCCGGGACAGAGCTCGCGGCCGCTGAGAACCTTGCGCTTCCGATGTGGGCCGGGATCTCGGAGGCCCAGCAAGAACAGGTCGTGGCCGCCGTCGCTCGTGCGCGTCAAGGGACTCCGGCATGAACCTGCTGAATCGATATCGGTCTGGCCAACTGGCTGTCGACGCGCTGCTCATCGGCTTCGCGTGGTGGGCCGCTTTCCAGCTGCGTTTCGAGCGACTTCCGGTCTACTACGACGGCTATGTCGAGCCCTGGATCTTTGCGGCGGTCGTCGCGGTGAAGATCGTCGTCTTGGCCGCGTTCGGTCTTTACAGCCACTGGTGGCGCTACGTCTCGATCCGCGACATGTGGTCGTTGCTTCGGGCGACCCTTGTCGGCGCGCTTGTCGCAGCCGTACTCCTGCTCCTCTGGGACCCGTTCGTCGTGCGCCTGCCGCGAGGCATCTTCCTGATCGACGGAATGCTCGTCTTCGCGCTCCTCGCCGGTGCGCGGGTGCTCACGCGCACACTTTTCGAGCGGCCCGGGCGTTGGGGCATCGTGGCGCGGGGTAAAGAGGTAGTGATTGTCGGCGCCGGTGACGCGGGCAGCCTGATTATCCGTGAGATGCGGCGTAGTCCACGCCTGAGCTATACACCCGTCGGTCTCGTCGACGACGACTCGCGCAAGCGGAACCTACGGCTTGACGGCGTACGGGTGCTGGGTACCACCGACGAGTTGCCTCGGATCCTTCAAGATGTCGACCCGGACGAGGTGATCATCGCGATTCCTTCGGCCGCGGGCGAGGCGCGTCAGTCCATCGTCAACTCATGCCGCAACGCCGGTGTCCCAGTCAAGACGCTTCCGACAGTGAACGAACTGATTACCGGGGGCGGACAGCTGGCGTCACAGCTGCGCGAGGTTCGGGTGGAGGATGTGCTTGGGCGCGCTCCGGTGGATCTCGATCTCGCGTCGATCGCTTCCTACATTGGGGGCGAGACCGTGCTTGTGACCGGTGCCGGTGGCTCGATCGGTGCGGAGCTGTGTCGTCAGCTGGTGACGCTCGGACCGCGCCGGATCATTCTGCTCGATCACGCGGAGAACAACCTGTTCGAGATCGATCGGGAACTCGTCCACGAGCGAGAGTTCTCAGCAGTCGTTCCGGTGCTGGCGGATGTGAAGAACCGCGCGAAGTTGCGACAGGTGTTCGAAGATCATCAGCCAGGAGTCGTCTTCCATGCCGCTGCGTACAAACACGTGCCGCTTATCGAAGCGAACCCCCTAGAGGCGATACGCAACAACGTGCTCGCAACGCGCGTCGCCGCCGAGGTCGCACAGGAGGCGGGCACGCGAGCATTCGTTCTGGTCTCGACCGACAAGGCGGTCGACGCACGGAACGTACTCGGCCAGTCGAAGGCACTATGCGAGTGGGTCATGTCGGCCGCCGCTGCACGTTCGGAGAACACGCGGTTTCTCGCGGTGAGGTTCGGAAACGTACTGGCCTCATCTGGAAGCGTCATTCCGTTGTTTCGCCGACAGATCTCTCGAGGTGGACCGGTGACCGTCACCCATCCGGACATGACGCGCTACTTCATGACCATTCCCGAGGCCGCACAGCTGATCATCCAGGCCGGCGCTCTCGGATCGGGCGGCGAGGTATTCGTCCTCGACATGGGCGAGCCCGTGAAGATCGTCGATTTGGCTCGAAACATGATTCGTCTCTCAGGGCGGGAACCCGAAGTGGACATCGCCATCGAGTTCATGGGAGTTCGCCCCGGCGAGAAGCTTCATGAATCGTTGTGGGCAAACGGAGAAAGCCCTGTGAGCACAACGCATCCGAAGATCCAGCGATGCGTGGGAACGCAGGTTGACGAAACCTGGTTGTCAGATGAGCTGGATGAGCTGGAGCGGCTGATGGACCTCGGCGAAACCGTGGAGGTCGTTGGCCGATTAAACGCGATCCTTGACGCGCCGGCTCCCGCTAGGCGTCAAGACACGACAGCAGGTGCTCCAGCATCACCGACGGGTCCCGTCGCACGCG
>JAUXJK010000170.1 GCA_030624785.1 Actinomycetes bacterium | reverse complement strand
CTACGGCGCATTCGAGATTGAGAAGGGAGTAGGAGCGCTTCACGAGTCCGAGCCGGGCGAAGCAGAGCACGACGACGTTGCCATCGATGAGCTGGGTCGCGTCTACACACGTGCGCCTATGGTGGCGACCACCAATGTGGTGCCGGTTCCCTCGCCGGCCGGTGACGGGGAGGGGAGGCGGCCGCTTGGTGTCGAGATCGACGGCGTCGTTCGCGCGGGCTTTCCGACGCCGAGCGGCAAGCTCGAGTTTTACTCTTCGACGCTAGCGTCCTGGGGTTGGGATGACGCTGCACTGCCAACGTATCTCGAGAGCCATGTGCACCCCAACCGTCTGGCAGAGGACGAGCTCGTCTTGATACCGACGTTTCGCCTGCCGATCCAGATTCACACACGATCGGGCAACGCGAAGTGGCTTGATGAGATTGCCCACACCAACCCTCTCTGGATTCACACCCTCGATGCAGAGCGACTCGCTCTTGCAACGGGAGACCTCGTCCGGGTCGAAACTCGGATCGGTCATCTCGTGCTCAAGGCGTGGGTCAGCGAGGGCATCCGCCCGGGTGTTGTTGCGTGCAGTCACCATATGGGTCGTTGGAAACCAGAGGGTGAGGGCGGACAACGCCAGGCAATGGCCACGGTTTCGGTTGAACAGAACGGCTCTTCATGGCGCATACGTCGGCGCTCGGGAGTCGAGCCGTTCGAGTCGGCCGATCCCGACACGCAACGGATCTGGTGGAAGGATGTCGGTGTCCACCAGAACCTTGTGTTCCCGGTCCAGCCCGACCCGGTTTCAGGAATGCACTGTTGGCATCAGGCTGTACGTATCGGGCCGGCGGCCGCAGACGATCGCTACGGCGACATCGTTGTCGACGGTGCTCAGGCACATACGCAATACCAGCAGTGGCTCGAGCTCACGCGTCCCGCGGTTGACCACTCGCCTGATCGAACGCGGCGCCCTCACTGGATGCTCCGGCCTCTCAAACCGACGACCGACGCGTACGCCCTTCCCTAGGCTGGTGCGACCGTAGCCCCCGACGAGCACGACACTCGCGGGAGCCTCGCGATCGGCGCTCGGCGCGCGGCTGAGACGGCCACAAGAGCTGCGTCCTCTCTCCCGTTTGGACTCGGCGACGTCCTCGCCGGGGTCGCCGTGGCGTTGGTCCTGATCCCACAGTCACTCGCGTATGCGCAGGTGGCTGGTTTCCCTCCCGTGCATGGCCTGTATGCGGCCGCGCTTCCGCCACTGATTGCGGCATTCTTCGCGTCCTCGCCGTATCTGCAGACCGGGCCCGTAGCGCTCACGGCACTGCTCACTTTCGGAGTGCTTTCCAGCGTCGCGGTGCCGGGTAGCGACGAGTACATTGCGCTCGGTCTGCTGCTTGCGATGATCGTTGGCGTCGTTCGTGTCGGTCTCGGTCTCGTGCGAGCCGGACCTCTTGCGTACCTCATGTCGCAACCGATGCTTCTCGGCTTTATCCCGGCCGCAACGATTCTGATCATCGCCACGCAGCTACCCGGAGCCTTCGGCGTGAGCGATCTCGTCCCCGGAGACGGCATCCTCGAAGACGCAGCCTGGTCGTTGGCCCATCCAGGGAGCTGGGAGATCGTGAGCATCGTTCTTGCCGGTCTGATCATTCTCCTGATCTCGGCTGGCCCACGGTTGCACCGGCTGTTTCCGGCTGTTTTGATCGCGGTAGCAGTAGGCATCGCGTATAGCTCGTTTGCCGACTACGCGGGAACAACAATTGGGGAGATTCCCTCCGGCCTACCGCCGCTCGGATTCGACGTTCCGTGGGGCGAGCTGCCCTCGTTGCTCCTGGGAGGTGCGGTGATCGCGCTCGTCGGGTTCGCGGAGCCCGCGTCGATTGCTCGCACGTTCGCGGCGCGTGAGCGCAGCCGTTGGGATGCGAACCGCGAGTTTGTGAGCCAAGGCGCTGCAAACATCGCCGCGGCCGTCTCCGGCGGGTTCCCGGTTGGCGGTTCGTTCTCGCGAAGCGCGCTCAACCGGATGTCCGGCGCGAGAACGCGGTGGAGCGGAGCGGTGACGGGGATCACCGTCCTCATCTTCCTTCCGTTTGCGTCGGTCGTCGAGCCGCTGCCGCGCGCTGTGCTCTCGGCGATCGTGATCGGGGCGGTTCTCCCACTCGTCCGCCTCGGGCCACTCGTTCGACTCTGGCGCTACTCAAAGCCCCAGTTCGTCGTCGGCTGGGCGACTTTCGGCCTCACGATTGGGCTCGCGCCGGACATCCAATGGGCCGTCCTTGCGGGAGTCGCTCTCGCTCTCGGCGTTCACCTCACGCGCGAGTTGACGCTGGACATCCACGCGCGGGCTGACGATAGGACCCTCCACCTGCGACCCTCGGGCGTCCTCTGGTTTGGCAGCGCGAACGTGCTCGAGGATCGGTTCGTGGAGCTGCTTGCGATCCACGGCGACGTGAGCCGTCTCAAGGTGTATCTCGGTGGCGTCGGTCGCGTCGATCTCAGTGGGGCACTGGCATTGCGACGCATCGTGCAGGATGCGCGCTCGGCCGGGCTCGAGGTTGAGCTGGTTGACGTTCCGCCACGGGCACAGCGTTGGGTGCGCACGCTCATCGAACCCGACGTGGATCCCATCGAGAAGACAAAGGACTAGTCTATTCCGCCGCGCGCCGGCGTGCCTCGCATGGGGGATTCGCGTCGGCCGCGATGCAGGTATTCCCTAGGTGATGACCCTGTGGCGCGTCTTTTACTGGACTCGGTTGCTATTCGCGCTGTTTGCTGTGTTCATTGTCGCAACGGCCGTTCTCAACGTCAGCCTTGCTCCTCAGGCCGACACGGAAACCGATACTCCGGTCACCCGGGTTGGAGATGCTGGCGACGTCCCGGAAGTTCAGGTGATTGTGCATCAGGGCGCGACAGACAAGGTTGGCGGTGGGCTGTCGCGGTCGGTCGAAACTGGTCTCCAAAGCCTGGATGATCTCCGACTTGCGGTGCGCGACGTTGGTTCGAGCCTCGGCGATCTGTTCGGACGCTAGAGGAGCCTGCCGTTCGGCCCCTCCGATGGGGGTAGAACTGATTCTGGAGTGCACCGATGCTGTGGGAAGGTATGCGGCGGCGACTTCTATTCACCACGCTGCTCACGTGTCTGCTCGCGTGCGCGTCTGCGTTGGCAACGGGAAGCCTGGCTTCGGCTGGATCCGCGCTCGATCAGCGTGAGAGGGCTCGACAGCTGGTACTCGAGAAGAGAGCAACGAAGCCGTCGCGGACGTTCCCGGGTGCCCGACTTCTTGCCGCGAGCGGTCTCACGCGCGTTATTGTCGGCGTAGACGATGCTGCGCAGCTACCCCGCGTGGCCTCCCGGCTACGTGCCGTCGGTGCGGAGACGGAGCGCGTTCCTCGGCTAGCGGCACTAGCGGTACGAGAGGTCTCTGCCTCGCTCGTTGTCGCGTTGCTTCGCAGTGACTCGGCCGTAGCGTTTATCGAGGAGGATCGTTCACTCGACACGTTGGCGGATCCTTTCGATTCGATCGACCCAGCTACGGGTATCAACTACCAGTGGGCGTTCGACGCCATCGGCGCAGCCGCCGGTATTGCGGCGGTTGGCGGCGGATCGCAGTACCCCATTGCCGTGATCGACACCGGCGTCGAAGTAGACCACCCCGATCTTGCTGGGCGGATCGCCGGGTCATACTCGGCGCTCGATGGCGGCACCGTCGTTACAGACGAACTTGGCCACGGTACGTTCGTTGCCGGCTTGATCAGCTCCATCGATGGCAACGGCCTCGGGGGCAAAGGCGCGGCCGGCGCGACGAACCTGCTGGCCGTCAAAGCGTCTTCTCCCGGCGGTGAGTTCTATGAGAGTCAGCTTGCGGACGGCATCGTCTGGTCGACCGACGCCGGCGCGCGCGTGATCAACATGAGTCTGGGAGGCCTGTGCCCTACCGGCCAGCTGATCGCGAGCGCGCTCGACTACGCGTCTGCGAACAACGTTCTCGTTGTCGCCGCCGCCGGCAACAACGCCGAGCTTGGCAATCAACCCAACTGCCCCGCAGCTCACCTGGGTGGGGTCGAAGGTGGCTGGGGGACTGGGCTCAGTGTCGGTGCTACAGGCCCAACCGGGCTGCGGGCGTCGTTCTCAACCTTCAACCAGAATGTCAGCATTGCAGCGCCGGGGAGTGGCGGCGGAGACTGTCGCTACGGCGTGTTCTCGACCGTGCCGAGCACCCCGAATCTCTGGGATGGCGGCTGCTCAACGCTGTTCGCGCCGATCGAGTCGGCTCCCGCGCGCTGGGCCTACGGCGAGGGCACGAGTTTCGCTGCTCCGCTCGTTTCGGCGGTGGCGTCTCTCGCGCTTCAGGCCAACCAAAATCTCTTTCCGGAGCAGCTCGCCGAGGTGCTAAAGCGCTCCGCGCTGCAGACGATCGGGGAGGGATGGAACCCGGAGACGGGCGCCGGCATCGTCAATGCTGCCGGAGCCGTCGATCTCGCTCGTCGGTTCGACTCTCTGGAACCGAGCATTGAGTTGAAGGTCTTGCCGCGGGCTCGCGGACTGAGGGTCGTTGTCGATGCGACTGACGCTGCGCGCGAGGGTGAGGAGGTCGCCAACGGTACGACGTTCTGGATCGAACGCTCCCGCGACGCTGTGTCGTTTGCTCCGTGGACGCCCGAGCGGGCCAACCGTATCGTCCGCAGGCTCAAGGCGAGCCGCAGCGGGCCGGCGTACTGGTTTCGAGCGTTTGCGTGCGACGCGAACCGCAACTGCGTTAGCAAGACGATCGGACCAAAACGTCCGGTGCGTGTCAAGCCGACGGTCAAGCTGCGAACGCAGCGACTCCCTGACGGTAGTCGGCGGGCGATCGTGACCTTGAAGCGCGTGAAGGGCATGACGGGACGCGCCACGGTTGTGCTCGAGCAGAAGGTCAAGCGACGCTTCAAGCCGATTGGGACGTTCAAGTTGGCATTCGGCAAGTCGCAGCGAAGGAAGCTCAACACCGCCTCGGGTGAGACGTTTCGGCTGCGCGCCCGGGTAAAGAGAGCGCCCGACTGGCGTGCTGTGCGCAGTCGAGCGATCTCGGTTGCGTCTACTGGCACCTGATCTAGGTCGAACTGTCCGGCTCCGCTGCCCGGCTCAGCCGACTCTGCGGAATCGACGGGCCGACTCGTATTGAACTACTCGCCGGGGATCGGGCCTCCAAGTTCAGTGAACGGCGCCACCTCATAAGCCTTATCGGGTGTTCCGCCGATTGCGAGCAACTGACAGCCTTCACCCGTCGTTACGATCTT